>NZ_CP023277.1:1644888-1851737 GCF_003065385.1 Polynucleobacter acidiphobus | reverse complement strand
TCCACAAGCAAAAATACAGGGGATAAGTTGTGGATAAGTTGTGTGCAAATAGCACTTTTTTATTTAAATCAGACACTTGGGAAATTTAATGAAAATAATTCAAAATAATTAGGCAAAACCCGGATATAAAGTTGACGCTATCCGCACAAATAGAGAAAATAGAGGGTTTTCTTAGGATCAATCATGAAAAGAACATACCAACCATCTGTAACGCGTCGCAAAAGAACCCATGGATTTCGGGTTCGCATGAAAACCAAAGGTGGTCGCGCCGTACTCAATGCGCGTCGCTCCAAAGGTCGTAAAAGACTCGCAGTGTAATGAATTGAAATCGGCACGCATCCAGGCGCTTTTACAAACTAGGCCAACAAGCAGCGGAGCCTGGGCTATTTATGCCGAACCAAAGAACGAGCCCCCCCTCGATCTTGGTCTTGCAATTGCAAAAAAATTTGCCAAACGAGCTGTCGATCGCAATCGCCTTAAAAGAGCGGCGCGAGAGCTGACTCGCAACAGGGCCCCCGTTAATTTCGTAGAGCTTGTCATTCGGCTAAAGCAACCCGTGGGCCGATCCACGCGTGGAAGGCTTCGTAACCCCGAATACCAAGAGCTTAAGAGCCAACTGCAGGGCTTGATTTCATGAACCGATTATTGGGCTATCTAGTAAGGGCGTATCAACTCACCCTGTCGCCTTTTGTGGGCGGACAATGCCGTTTTGTGCCGAGCTGCTCGGATTACGCATGCGAGTGTCTAAAGAAACACTCCACCTTAAAAAGCATCGGTAAAATCAGTTGGCGAATTTTGCGATGCAATCCCTGGTCAGCCGGCGGCTACGATCCAGTCGATCACGAGCAAAAGAAACAAAACTTAATTCAAACAAATCACTAACTATGGACATTAAGCGCACACTCCTTTGGGCGGTATTAACGATTTCGGGCTTAATGCTCTATAACAATTGGCTGATCTATGATGGTCGACAGGCGCTCTTTGGGCCCACACCCTTAATATCTTCTGGCCAAGCACCAGGCCCGGCGCAGGCATCCGAAAGCCTGCCGCCTCCAGCAAGCGCATCGCAAGCCCCAGCCGCCACCCCACCCCAGCCTCAAAAATCAGCCGACCTTCCCAAGGCGGAAAGTTTGCCCACACCTCAGCAGGCCCCAGTTTTTAATGCGGCCAATTTAGCCTCTGGCGAAAAACACACCATCAAAAACGATGTGTTGGAGCTCGAAATTAATGCCACAGGCGCAAGCGTCATCAGCGCAAAACTGTTGAAACAATTAATGCCCGACCAAAAACCGGTCGCTTTATTACAAATCACGCCACAGAATCAATATTTTGTTCGATCGGGCCTTATTTCAGCGGGCAGTAACGAATTACCAAACCATACAGTTTCCTTTGCAGTTAGCAAAAGTGGTCGTGTCGATAATAAAAATTTTGTCACCTTTGTGAATGAGCGTGGCGGGGTTCGTCTTGAAAAAACCTATTATTTGGTGGATGGAAGCTATGTTGTTGAGGTTGAACACCGCATTACCCAGCTTAATCAATCCAGTGGTGGCGGTCTGGTCCTTTACAACGAAATCGTGCGGGACAGCTCGGCCGTTAGCGATAGCGAGTTCTACAGCACCTTTACTGGTCCAGCGCTGTATACCGATAAAGACAAATTCATCAAGATTAGTTTTTCTGATATTGAAAAAAATAAGGCAGATATCCCCAAGCAAATCCCTGCTGGGGAGCCCGGCTGGATTGCCATGGTGCAGCACTACTTTGCAAGCGCCTGGATACCAAGTGATAAATCGGCCAGAGATGTGTATGTTGGAAAAGTGGAGCAAAACCTGTTTCGAATCGGTCTACAAATTCCGATTGCCGCAATTGCGGCGGGATCCAGTTATGTTGAAAGCACACGCTTGTTTATCGGCCCCCAAGAGGAAACACTCTTGGAAAAAATTGCTCCAGGCTTTGACTTAATCAAAGATTATGGCTATCTCACGGTTATTGCTAAACCCATTTTTTGGCTCTTAGAACAAATTCATTCCTACGTTGCCAATTGGGGCTGGTCAATTGTTATTCTGACTTTGATCATTAAATTAATTTTCTTTCCACTTTCTGCGGCTAGCTATAAATCGATGGCGCGCATGAAAGAGGTGCAACCAAGATTAATGAACCTTCGCGAGCAATTTAAAGGCGATCCGCAGAAGCTAAATCGCGCGATGATGGATCTTTATAAGCAAGAAAAAATTAATCCTTTAGGGGGATGTTTGCCGGTGGTCGTACAGATCCCTGTTTTTATTGCTTTGTATTGGGTCTTGCTTTCGTCGGTTGAAATGCGAAATGCCCCATGGATTCTTTGGATTAAAGATTTGTCAGTGCCCGACCCCTATTTCATTTTGCCAGTCATTATGGCGGTATCGATGTTTGTGCAAACGCGCTTAAATCCCACGCCACCCGACCCACTTCAAGCAAAAATTATGCTGTGGATGCCGATCATCTTTTCCGTCATGTTCTTTTTCTTCCCGGCGGGACTGGTGTTGTACTGGGTGGTTAACAATATTTTGTCAATTGCTCAGCAGTGGCAAATTAATCAAATGTTTATTAAGCGACCGGCCAAGTAAGCGGTCAAAGGACGGGGTTGAATGCATAAAAATCCCATTGCTGCGATTGCAACCCCTCGGGGCGCAGGCGGCGTTGGGATTGTTCGTGCCTCTGGCCCCGATCTCAGTGGGCTTGCCAAGGCGCTTCTTGGCGCCGAGCCGAATCCCCGTTTTGCCCATTACTTGGTTTTAAAAGACGCGCGCCAAGAGCAAATAGATCAAGTTTTATTGTTGTACTTTAAGGCGCCCGCCTCATTTACTGGTGAGGACGTGCTTGAACTTCATTGCCATGGCGGACCGCGCGTCACGCAATTGGTCCTAAATCGCATCATGGAGCTTGGGGTCCCCGACGGGATCATGCCTGCTGGGCCCGGCGAGTTTTCGTTGAGAGCGTTTTTACATGGCAAGATTGATTTGGTGCAGGCCGAGGCCATTGCAGACCTCATTAATGCACAAAGCGACGCATCTTTGCGAGGCGCAAACCTTTCATTGCAGGGACGCTTTTCCGAACGAATTAATCAATTGATTGATCAAATCACACAGCTACGAATTTTGGTTGAGTCAACCCTTGATTTTCCTGAAGAAGAAATTGAGTTTATTGAGGCAGCTAACGCAAGACAGCGCCTTGAAAAAATCATGAACGATCTGGAGCAAATTACTCAAACTTCGCTCCAAGGAAAAATTTTGCGCGATGGAATTCGTCTAGCGCTTGTTGGCCCCCCAAATGTTGGTAAGAGCTCTTTATTAAATGCATTGGTGGGAGAAGAAAGAGCAATCGTCACGCCAATTGCTGGAACGACACGCGATCGAATCATTGAAAATATCTCGATCGATGGCATACCCGTGCATGTGATTGATACCGCCGGTATTCGGGAGTCTAATGATGTTGTAGAGCAAATCGGTGTAGCCCAAACTTGGGATGAAATTGCCAGAGCCGATATCGTTTTATTAATACACGATGCTACACAGGCGCCCGAAGCAAATTTTGTAGATATTGAGAAGGCGGTCAGGGAACGTGTACATCCAGGCGCTCATGTTCTGGATGTGATGAATAAGCTGGATTTGTTAGAGGGCCAAAAAGAAGGTCACCCAAAAATCGGGCCAGGCGTAAAACAAATTTTTATATCAGCAAAAACGGGCGAAGGCATCAGACAGCTTCAACAAACCATTTTGCATTTTGCAGGATGGGAAGGAAACGCAGAAGGCGGTATTTATACTGCGCGCTCGCGCCATCTTCGCTCCATTGCGCTTGCAAAGGACCACTTACAAAAAGCCATGACGCATGGATTTGGTGGCAATCGCGCCCTGGAATTGTTTGCCGAAGAACTGCATTGTGCTCAAAATGATTTAGGCGAAATTACTGGAAAACTGCTGCCCGACGACCTATTGGGCAAGATCTTCAGTGAGTTTTGCATTGGCAAATAAGCCGTCAATTTGATGTTACACAAATGTTAAAATTGTTATAAATTTTGCTCACGCATTAAATAATCTTGTTAAAAATTAAACGGTTACGTTTGAGGGCCCCATGAATAAACCAGCCAATCCCGCCACAGTGAATCTAAATGTTCCAGCGTATGTAAAGAACGCAAAATTGATTCAATGGGTTGAAGAAGTTGCCTCCCTAACCCAGCCCGATCAGATCCATTGGTGTGATGGTTCTCAGTCCGAATACGATGCGCTGTGCGAGTTGTTGGTTAAGGCCGGCAGTCTGAAGAAATTGAATCCGCAAAAACGCAAGAATTCGTATTTGGCGATTTCAGACCCGATGGACGTGGCGCGTGTTGAGGACCGAACCTTTATTTGTTCAACTCATCAAGAAGACGCGGGGCCAACCAATAATTGGGTGGATCCCAATGAAATGCGCGCAACCTTAACCCCGCTGTTTGAGGGTTGCATGCGGGGCCGCACGATGTATGTCGTTCCTTTTTCAATGGGCCCCCTCGGATCCCCAATCGCACATATTGGTGTTGAGCTGTCCGATAGTCCATACGTAGCAATTAATATGCGCATCATGACGCGCATGGGCAAATCGGTTCTCGAGCTTTTAGGGACCGATGGCGAATTTGTTCATTGCGTTCATTCGGTTGGCAAGCCATTGGCTCCCGGAGAAAAAGACGTAGTTTGGCCTAATAATCCCACGAAATATATCGTTCACTATCCCGAAACACGAGAGATTTGGTCGTTCGGTTCGGGCTACGGTGGCAACGCTCTTCTAGGAAAAAAATGTTTTGCTTTGCGAATCGCCTCAACCATGGGTCGCGAACAAGGATGGTTGGCAGAGCACATGCTGATTTTAGGCGTCACCTCCCCTGAAGGAAAAAAATACCATGTCGCAGCAGCCTTTCCATCGGCCTGTGGCAAAACCAATTTCTCAATGATGATCCCACCCAAAGGTTTTGAGGGCTGGAAGGTAACCACAGTTGGCGATGATATTGCTTGGATTAAACCTCGCAAAGATCCAAAAACTGGGCAGATACGTCTTTACGCAATTAATCCAGAATCGGGCTACTTTGGCGTGGCCCCTGGCACCAATCGAGAGACCAATGCCAATTGCGTTGACTCCCTAAATGAAGATGTTATTTTTACCAACGTAGCGCTCACCGATGACGGCGATGTGTGGTGGGAGGGCTTAACCGAGACACCACCAAGTCACTTGATTGATTGGCAGGGCAAGGATTGGACCCCCGAAGATGGCAAAGCCGGCCGTTTAGCCGCGCACCCCAATGCACGCTTTACTACAGCAGCCATTAATAACCCTGCGGTTGATCCAAATTGGGATAATCCAGAGGGCGTTCCACTAGACGCGTTTATTTTTGGAGGCCGTCGCTCAAATACAGTTCCTTTGGTTAGCGAAGCTCGAAACTGGACCGAGGGCGTTTATATGGCTGCAACCATGGGCTCAGAGACAACTGCTGCTATTACCGGTAAGGTTGGCGTTGTGCGACGCGATCCGTTTGCGATGATTGCATTTGCAGGCTACAACATGAGCGATTATTTTCAGCACTGGCTCAATGTGGGCAAGAAGCTCGAGGCAGAAGGCGCCACTTTGCCAAAAATCTATTTAGTGAATTGGTTTCGCAAAGATGAAAATGGTAAGTTTATTTGGCCAGGCTTTGGAGAGAATATGCGCGTTTTGGCCTGGATCTTGGGCCGTGCCGAAAACAAAGCTGGCGCAACCGAAACCCCTCTTGGCCTATCGCCAAGTCATGCAGATTTCAATTGGAATGGTTTGGCCTTATCGCCTGAGCAATTTAATCAGTCGACTGCGGTACGTGCTGATGATTGGAAAGTCGAGCTGGATTTGCACCAAGAGCTTTTTGATAAATTGGCTAACCGCCTACCAAAAGAGTTGCTCGAAATCAAAACCAAGATTGCTAATCGCTTTCAAGCATAAGCGGCTTGCTTTCAAAACCGGTTGATGTTTTGGTGATCGGTGCTGGCATTGCTGGCACCTCGATTGCTAATCAATATCGTCGCCTTGGCATCTCGGTGTGTGTTGTCGATAGTGCATCCGGACCAGGTCAGGCAACATCAGCCCATGATGGTGCGATTACCCACCCAGCGCTTGGCCGCACAGCCAGCAGGTTACATCGTTTAGCCTTGGCCGCCTATCGGATGGTTGAGCTTGACTGTGCTGATGCATGGGACCACCGCGGTGTTTTTGCCCTTGCCAAGATTGGGACGCCCTTTGATGAAGAGGCATTGCAAAACAAATTAATTCAATTGGGCATTACAGCTGATATTGGGGAATATGTTTCGGCCGAGGCTGCACGAAAGCGTTTTGGGATTGAGCGCGCCGGCGTTTGGTTTTCTGGTGCTGGCTCCCTAAATCTTGCCACGCTATGTAAAGAGCGAATTCTGTCTTGCGGGGGATTACAGACCATTTGGTCCAAGACCATTGAATGTCTTGAGCGCAAAGGCGATCTCTGGCGCGCGTTGGATAAAAATGCCAGCTGCATAGTGACAGCAAAAACAGTTGTTCTTGCAAACGCATTCGGTGCTCAAGATCTTTTGACCCCATTTGGTCAAAAGCTTTATCTAAAGCCTGTACGAGGCCAGCTTAGTATTTTTAGAATCGACCAACAGACCGATCTCTTAGAGCACATCCCCAGAATAAATTTATCGGGCGATGGCTATTGCACCCCTCCGGTTTGGAATCCAGAGACCCAATCGTATCGTTGGTTGGTTGGCTCGACCTATGATGAGAATCAGAATTCCACACAAGCAAGTGCCGCGAGTGACGAACACAATCGCCGCTTGGCAGCAGGACTACTGAGGCCACACACAATTGATCCGGCTAAGCTAACGGTGGCCGATCAATTTGTTGGGGTGCGCTGCGTCAGTAAAGACCGTCTGCCGATCATAGGGGCTATTTCGGGTCTACCAAACCTGTATGTAGCCACCGCCCTTGGCTCACGCGGATTGCTTTGGTCAACACTTGCATCGGCCATTATTCCGGCCCTTTCTCATTCCTCGGGCTTTGCTTTGGAGCGACTTGCGCGCTTTGGCTTAGATCCTGAATCGCTTTCACTCTTATCGCCCACCCGCTTTTTGGCAGGTGCTTTGGCCTCAAACTCAAAACCAATTTTCCCTTTGGGATCTAGGGCTAAATAAGCCTTAAAGCCGCGCCCGGTGCGATTGGATTTAAAGTTGGCTAAAAGGTCAGTTTTGCCTTCTTTTAATAGCTTCTTAATTTGATCGGAGCTTACTTCTTGCTGTAAAACGACTTTGCCAGTTTTAAAGTCACAGGTTTTGGCAGGGCCCGTATTGTGTTCGCAAACATAGCGCATGCCGTCCTCGTAGACCGCGCCAGAACATTTTGGACAGACTCCAAGCGCTTCTTTGCCGGTGAAGTCAACCGCTTCCTCGTCCTCTCCCCCTGAGTTACCAAAGTCAAACTCTAACTTGAAGCCCGCATTGGGATAATCCGCATCATCAAGCGGTATTTCTGTAAGACGAATAATTGCCGCAAAGGGCCTACCCATCTTGCTGCGAAAGCCCTGTAAGGGCCCGATGGTTTTTTCTTTGAGTAACGATTCAACCTCGTCGTACTCAAATGCCCGACCACCCGGGGTTTTACTAATCGTAAAACCGCAGGATTCACAAGCAAAGCGTCGATAGTTTTCTTTGACAGCCTTGCCACAATGCGGGCAAGGGGTTTTTAAGGTTGCATAGTCGCCTGGAATGGTGTCGCTATTAAATTCTTTTGCGCGCTTAACAATTTTTTGTGTCATTTGCGCAATTTCTTGCATGAAGGTGTTGCGATCAAGCTTGCCTTCTTCAATGAGCGCTAGCTTATGTTCCCAGGTTCCAGTAAGGTCAGGCTGGGTGAGCTCAGCAACATCTAGACCGCGCAAAAGAGTCATCAACTGAAATGCTTTTGCGGTTGGTATTAACTCTCGGGCTTCACGAACGATATATTTTTCTGCTAACAGACCCTCGATGATCGCAGCGCGTGTCGCGGGGGTCCCAAGACCCTTTTCAGCCATTGCTTCACGCATTTCGTCATCATCAACCCATTTCCCGGCGCTTTCCATCGCTGACAATAATGTTGCTTCGCTGTAGCGCGCTGGCGGCTTCGTTTTTAATGCGACCAGCTCAACGGTTTCGTTTTGAACGGATTCATTTTTCTGGACGGGTACGAGCTCATCGTCTGCTTGAGACGATTTGCCATAAACAGCCAACCAGCCCGGTTCAACCAGGACGCGGCCCTCGGTTTTAAATTGGTGACCAGACACTTCGGTGATACGGGTGGTGACCCGGTATTCGGCGGCAGGATAAAACACTGCCAAGAATCGCCGAACCACTAGGTCATACAGCTTTTGCTCTGACTCGCTTAAATTTTTAGGCGCCTCGAGCGTAGGGATGATGGCAAAGTGATCCGATATTTTGCTGTTATCAAAAATCCGTTTGTTGGGCTTAACCCACGATTTTTTACCATCGCCCTTGAGGATTGCGGCTGCAAACGGCTGGTACTCTTGAGCATTCTCACCAAGCTGCTCAATGGTTTTTTGAACCGTATCCAAATAGTCTTCAGGCAGGGCGCGCGCATCGGTTCTTGGATAGGTTAGGACCTTGTGGCGCTCATACAGGGCCTGTGCAAGCCCCAAAGTATTTTTAGCTGAGAAACCGAAGCGAGCGTTTGCTTCACGCTGCAAACTGGTGAGGTCAAAAAGTTGGGGTGCCAGTTGGGTGGCGGGCTTTGATTCTTCAAAGACACTACCCTTTTTTCCTCGACAGGCGGCCACAATGCTCTTAGCCGCAGCTTCGCTCCAGAGGCGATTTTCTCGTGCATCAGGATCTGTGGGATCCTTTTTAAAATCGGCATTGATCCAGCGACCCTCATAAACCCCGGCCGCGGCAATAAACTCAGCGCGCACCTCCCAGTAGTCTTTGGATACAAACTTCCGAATCTGTTCCTCGCGCTGAACAACAATCGATAGGGTTGGTGTTTGAACCCGCCCAACCGTTGTTAGAAAAAACCCACCACTCTTACTATTAAATGCAGTCATGGCTCGGGTGCCATTAATCCCCACCAACCAATCGGCCTCTGATCGGCAGCGCGCCGCATCAGCCAGTGGAATTAACTCATCGTCCGAGCGTAGCTTATTAAATCCTTCCCGAATCGCAGCGGGTGTCATGGATTGAAGCCATAGGCGCTCAATTTTTTGCGAGGCTTTGGCGTGCTGCGTAATCAAACGAAAGATCAGCTCACCTTCGCGACCCGCATCGCAGGCATTAATAATACGATTGACGTCTTTGCGCTTAATGAGCTTTTGTAAGACCTTCAGACGAGATTCCGTTTTCGCAATCGGCCGCAGATCAAAATGGGGGGGAATCACAGGCAAATTAGCAAAGGACCACTTGCCACGTTTGACTTCATACTCGTCAGGGGCAGCAATTTCAAGAAGATGGCCAACTGCCGATGAGATCAAAAAGGAATCGTTCTCAAAATACTCATCATGCTTGGTAAAACCGCCCAGGGCTTTAGCAATGTCGTTTGCTACTGATGGTTTTTCAGCAATGATGAGCGCTTTTGGGTGCTCGGCGACTAAATTTTTTTTGCTGCTCGACTTTGTACTGGTTGCCACACTGTGCCTAATTAAAGTAAGTTTTTTGCGCCCTTATATGGACCAAAAGGAAGACTAATTTAAACGGTTTTTTAAAAGAGCCCGCCTTCACCCCTTTTTTATTATTAGCCCAGGTCTTTGTAAAAAGTCAAACAAGCTCCCAGGCCAGTAAGCTCAAGCCATAATAAAATTGTTTAAATTCAATAACTTAGATCAATTTACCCTCAATGGAGGCGGATATTAGGTAATTCTTCAAGCACATCCTGAGCGCTCCTAACCAATTTTGCCCCCTCCTGAATGAGTTGGTGTGACCCCTCAAAAAGGGGTGATGTAATCGACCCGGGTAAAACGAAAACCTCTCTTCCTAGCGAACTTGCTAAATAGGCTGTAATTAGAGACCCTGATTTTTGGGCGGCCTCAATCACCACAACCCCCAAAGAGAGAGCGGCGATGATCCGATTGCGCCTTGGAAAATGAAAGCCTTTTGGGCTGGTTCCTGGGGGGTATTCGGAGAGTAGTAAGCCTTGTTGTGCGATACGAGTTGCTAGTTCGCGATGTTCGGGTGGATAGGTCCGATCGAGCCCGTTCCCACAAACCGCAATGGTTTTACAGCTTCCCCCGATGTCCAAGATGCTCCGGTGGGCGGCGCTATCAATCCCGTAAGCCATCCCAGAAATAATGTGATAACCGGCAAGACCCAGTGCGCTGGAAAAGTGCTGCGCTAATAAGAGCCCAGAGGACGACGCCTTGCGCGCCCCGACAACCGCCAGCATCGGCTGGCTTAGTAACCCAATGTCTCCCATATAAAAGAGCCTTTTCGGTGGGTCATTTAGATCCAATAAGCGTTTTGGGTAATGCGGAGATCCTTGCGAGATCGATTGAATTTGAAAATCGGCGCTTGCTTGGAGTTGCTTGTGCATCCCTCATTGTTGCGATAGTGAAAAAACTTCACTAGAGGGCCAAGCGGATTTGTTTGTAAGATAATTAGGATATGGCTGTCTTACCTATCCTTCATTATCCCGATCCACGCTTGCATAAGGTTGCCAAGCCGGTAGCCGCCGTGGATGAGCGCATTCAAACCATTGTCGCGAACATGGCCCAAACCATGTATGAGGCTCCGGGTATTGGACTTGCAGCCACTCAGGTTGATATTCATGAGCGCATTATTGTGATCGATACCTCCGAGGAGCGCGACCAATTAATGGTGTTTATTAATCCAGAGGTGGTGTGGGCGAGCCCCGAGAAAAAATCATGGCGCGAGGGGTGCTTGTCGGTCCCTGAATTTTTTGATGAGGTAGAGCGCCCCGAGCGAATTCGGGTGAAGGCTTTAAATCAAGATGGCAAAGCATTTGAGCTTGAGGCCGATGGTTTGTTGGCGGTTTGTTTGCAACACGAAATGGACCACTTGCAAGGCAAGGTATTTGTTGAGTATTTGTCACCCTTAAAGCAGAGCCGGATTTCAGCAAAACTCAAAAAGCGGGCAAAAGAAATGGTTGGTCTTCGCTAAGCGAGCCATCATGAAAATTATTTTTGCTGGCACCCCAGAGTTTGCCGCCACTGCATTGGCCGCGATACTTTCAGCGGGTCACGAAGTGGTGGCTGTTCTAACCCAGCCCGATCGTCCCGCGGGCCGCGGTTTGCAATTACAAGAGAGTCCAGTCAAGCGTCTTGCGAAGGCTAACCATATTCCAGTAATGCAACCACAAAGCCTGCATTTACAGAATAAGGACGAGAAGCAATTAAACGAGGCTCAGCAGATCCTGGCCGCATTAGACCGGATGGATTTTGAGGCAGTCGTCGTGGTTGCCTACGGCCTTATTCTGCCAGCGGCATTCTTGGAAATGGCAAAGCACTCCGGTCGCAGGGGCTGTTTTAATATCCACGCCTCACTATTGCCGCGTTGGCGCGGGGCGGCCCCCATTCAGCGAGCGATTGAGGCTGGTGATACCAAGACCGGGGTAGCCATTATGCAAATGGAACCCGGTTTAGATACTGGTCCCGTCTTAATCGATGAAGCATTGTTGATCACAGATGACGACACCGCGCAGACTCTCCATGACCGCTTAGCGCACCTAGGAGGCGAGCTGATCGTTCAGGCCTTGAAATTAATTGCCGATACCCCCGACTTAATATTGCGTCCGCAGGATTCAAACAAGGTGACGTATGCACACAAGATTCTGAAAGCTGAGGCAAAACTGGATTGGGCAAATGCTGCCGAGCTGATTGATCGCAAGGTACGCGCTCTCAATCCGGCGCCTGGCGCAAGCACAGAGTTGGATGGCGAGCTTGTGAAAGTGTGGCTCACTCGCATTCCGAAAACCCCAAAAGGCGCGGTTGACGCAAGACCCGGCACGATTTTGGGAGAGGGCGAACAAGGGGTTTTGGTCCAGTGCGGAGATCGTGCGATTGAGCTTCTTGAGATGCAAAATGCTGGGGGCAAAAAGCTCACAGGCCGGCAGTGGTTTTTGGGAAGGCCCAAAGATAAGACACAATGTTTTTCATAAGAAGATGTGAGGGGATTTCAAACAGGATCGTTTGAAAATAATGGAGATAAGGCGATGATCAATTTAGTCAACATAGCGATCCTGATGGAAATGCCGAGAACGGGAAGTCATCCTGCCTAAGATCTCTAATCATGATGGGGCCACTAGACGCAGCGCCCCCTTGGCTCAGCTAATGCTTGAGACCAAAAAAGTTTTGATGCAAGTTGTGCACGAGGGACGCTCTTTAAGTACGCTGTTCGATGCATTGAATGAAGCAGAGCGGCCGGCAATCCAAAGCCTGACCTATGCGACCTTGCGCGATTGGAATCACGCCCAAGCGCTCAGTTCAGAGTATGTAAGTAAAAAGCCAAGTAAGGAACTTGATGCGCTCCTGACCGTTGCAGCTATGCTGATCAAGAATCAGGGGGGTGTTCAAAACCAATATGCCGTTCCAACCATTGTGAATGAGGCTGTGAAGGCGGCAGGAATGTCGCCTAAGACAAAGCATGCCCAAGGTCTAATCAATGCCGTATTGCGCAAAGTCGCCACTGCAGTGCAAAACAATAGCGCCCCGAAAGCTCAGTTTGGACTTCCGTATCCAGATTGGTGGTTAAGGCGGATTCGGAAAGCATACCCAGATCAGTGGGAGCGCATCTGTAGTCATCAACAAACGCCCCCCCCGCTCTCCTTGCGGGTCAATCAAATGATCACTACGCGCGCTGATTATGGTGTGAAGTTGGAGGGTTCGGGCATTGCTTACCAAATCATTGCTGAGCTCGCTGGGCTCCCATTGGAGAGCGCACTGACCATTGATACGCCGTTACCTGTCTCTCAGTTACCCGAGTTTATGAAGGGGGCGGTATCAGTTCAGGATGCCGGAGCCCAGCTTGCCCCAGTCTTATTGAGCCCACAGAAAGGCGAGCGGTTGTTAGATGCGTGCGCTGCACCCGGAGGAAAGACCGCACATCTTTTAGAGGCAATTCTTGCCGAGCCCGCAGAATTAATTGCGCTTGAGATTGATGCAGAGCGCGCAAAGAAAATTGTGAATACCCTGATTCGACTCCGGCTTCTTAATAACCAAGTGCACGTAATTACAGGCGACGCTAGTCGACAGGATTGGTGGGATGGTAATTTGTTTGACAAGATCCTCTTAGATGTTCCTTGTTCTGCATCTGGAATTGTGCGGCGCCACCCCGACATTGTCTTTTTAAGGAGATCGGAGGATATCGCGCGCTTGGTGGAGATCCAACGAGCCATTCTTGAGAATGCCTGGGCGATGCTAAAGAACGGGGGCATCTTGCTGTATTTAACTTGCTCTATTTTTCCTGAGGAAGGTGAGGAGCAAATCACCCGGTTTGTGAAGGACCACGCAAATGCTTTACGATTAGAGGCACCGGGCCAGTTGCTGCCAAGCGAGCATCACGATGGATTTTTTTATGGCTTATTAAAAAAGCATCAACCATGACCACCTTCTTACGACATTCTTTGTGGGGACTGGCTTGCCTTATTGCGGTGTGCATGACGAGTCCCGCCCAAGCACAAGTCATCAAGGTGAAGCAGGCAGAGTTAGAAAAGGTTGAAAGCGCTTGGCTATTAAACGCCAATTTTGGAATTGAATTGCCGTCTGGCCTAGAAAACGCCCTAAAAAAGGGAGTAACGCTTCATTTTCTGGTTCAGTTTGAATTAACCCGCAGCCGTTGGTATTGGTTTGATGAAAAAGCGGTCAATGTTCAGCGCCAAGTGCGCCTATCGCATCAACCACTTATTAATCAATATCGTATCAATGCCGGAGGGCTCGCATTAAATGCGAACTCATTAGTGGAGGCACTGCGGATCGCTGGCACGATTGGTGGCTGGAGCGTCATTGAAGTCAGCGCAATCGATGCGGATAAACAATACGAGGCTGCGCTACGAATGACCTTGGACCTCGGAAAGCTACCAAAACCTTTTCAGGTGGACGCGCTGAATAGCCGAGACTGGTCCTTAAGCGGGGAGTGGTTGCGCTTTCCATTTAACGCATCGATGAGCTCTGTGACGGGGCGCAAATAATGAGCCCTGTATTTGCCCTTAGCAATAAAGACTTTATTAAGCGCAGAGCCTTGCCGCTGGTTACCTTATTGAGTGGCCTGATTGCCTTGATTTTGCTGCTTCTCTTATCAACCGCCACATCCAATACCGAGTTTTTTGATCAATACTTCATTTGGTTGTATGCCGCCAATATTGTGGTGGGCATCTTGCTCTTACTTACCATCATTATTTTGGTGGTGGTTATTAGTATTCGTTGGCGCAAGGGTCGATTTGGTACTCGCCTAATCGCCAAGCTTGCAATGATTTTTGCCTTAGTTGGGGTGGTGCCGGGCGTTATTTTGTATAGCGTATCTTGGCAGTTTGTCTCAAAAAGTATTGAGACCTGGTTTGACGTTAAGGTGGAGTCTGCCCTGAACTCCGGTTTGGAATTGGGTCGCGTGACCTTGCGCATTGCCCAAGAAGAAATTATGGCGGAGGGAAAGTTTATTGCGGAGCAAGTGGTCCAGGTCCCACCAGGTACAAGCTCAGAGCAGGTAGGAGGCATGATTGCCAAAATACGCAATCAGTTTGGGATACAGGAGGTGAGCTTATTTAATATGCAGCGCACCTTGATCCTTAGTACTGAATCCAGGCCTAAACAATTTTTTCCAGCGCCAAGTGCTGAGGTCGTAGCCGAGGCTTTTCAGAAAAACGGCATCACCTTCCTTGACGAGATCGAGCTTACGAAGGGCCAGCCCGGATACCGCGTACGCGCAATTGTCCCCATTGTTCGCCAAAAAGCTGTTCCAACGAAGACCGGTTCCTCACGATATGTTGACGATAAGTACTTCTTGCAGCTGGTTCGATTTATTCCTGAGCCGTTAGCTAAAAATATTTATGCGGTTGAATCCGCCTATAGCGAATACCAAGAGAAGGCCCTTGGGCGTATTGGGTTGCGCAAGATGTATATCGGCACGCTTACCCTAACACTCTTTTTTGCTTTATTTGTTGCAGTGACTTTGGCGCTTCTCTTGGGCCGCCAATTGGCGCAACCATTGCTGATGCTCTTGCGCGGAACCCAGGCGGTGGCACAGGGCGATCTAAGTCCCAAGCCCGAACTTGATACGGGCGATGAGTTGGGCATGTTGACCCGTCAATTTAATGTGATGACCAAGCAGCTCTCGGATGCGCGCGATTCGCTTCAGGAATCCAAATCGTTTTTGGAGACCGTGCTGGGTAATTTAACGGCTGGCGTTTGCATTTTTGATAACAACTTTAATTTGGCATCAAGCAATCCTGGGGCGGCAAAAATATTAGGACGAGACCTCTTACCAATCACTGGTAAGCCACTTGGTTCGATTGCCGAGCTTGCGGAGTTCGATAGTGCAGTGCGTGAAGGCTTTGCCACCCAAAATTTAATTACTTCTGCCAAAGCGGGGGAAGCCAATAAAGCTGAGCTGGTGTGGCAAAAGCAAATCCAAGTCAATCCTGTGAATGAATACGAGAACGATCTTGGCTCAACCTTATTTGTACGTGGAACCCAACTTTCCCCTAGCCTAAAGATGATTGTGTTTGATGATATTAGTGACGTGATTGCGGCACAGCGTTCGATCGCATGGAGTGAGGTGGCTAGGCGCTTGGCACATGAGATCAAGAATCCGCTGACACCTATTCAGCTATCAGCAGAACGCCTTCAGCAAAAACTCGTTGGCAAATTAAGCCCTGACCAGGACGAGATGATCGAGCGCAGTACGAATACGATTATTGGTCAGGTGCAAGCCATGAAGCAGATGGTTAATGAGTTTCGGGATTTTGCTAAGACGCCCAGCCCAACCCTGGGAAGTCTTGATTTAAATGGTTTGATTCAAGAGGTGATGGGTTTGTATGAGGGCAGTAACATCGGGGTTCGTTTGGACTCTAGATGTCCGCGGGTCATGGGCGACCCAACGCAATTACGGCAAGTGATTCATAATCTTTTGCAAAATGCTCAAGACGCTAGTTTAGAAACCAATCGACCCCAACAACTCATCGAGATCACAACGGAGCTTATACAAATTCAGGATGCCGATCAAAATAGATCCGCAGTGCGCATGACAATTACCGATAGTGGGCCTGGTTTTCAGGCTAAGATACTAGCAAGGGCATTTGAGCCTTATATAACAACTAAAGCAAAAGGAACCGGATTAGGATTGGCAGTCGTGAAAAAAATTATTGATGATCATGGTGCAAAAATTGAGATCCGCAATCGCAAACAAGGAGATGACGTATTGGGTGCCCAAGTGTCCATTTTGTTTGTAAAGCTTGCTAGAGAGGCGACCTAGTTATGGCAAGCATATTAGTGGTTGATGATGAGATGGGAATCCGTGAGCTCCTTCATGAGATTTTGACGGAAGAGGGTCACACGGTATATCCAGCAGAGAGCGCCAATCAGGCAAGAGCGGTACGAGAGCAAATGGAGCCCGATCTGGTGCTCCTCGACATTTGGATGCCGGACACTGACGGCATTACTTTATTAAAAGAGTGGGCTCGAGATAATTTGCTAACGATGCCAGTGGTCATGATGTCCGGTCATGCAACCATTGATACGGCTGTTGAGGCAACACGGATCGGCGCCCTTAATTTTCTGGAAAAGCCCATCGCACTCCAGAAGCTCTTAAAGACAGTCAGCAAAGCGCTTGAGCGTACCCCCCTGAAAAAACCAGATGATCAAGAACCCCAAACCCAAGCCAAATCAATTGATCTACCCAAAACCACGAATCAGGACGAATACATCAGTGGAATTGCAAAAAGCTACTACACTCTGCCACTTCGTGAGTCGCGCGATCTCTTCGAAAAAGCCTATTTTGAATATCAAATGGTAGTCACGGGGGGTAGCATGACCCGTATTTCAGAGTTCACTGGGCTTGAGCGAACCCATCTTTATCGTAAGCTAAAAGCACTCGGCATTGATGTCACCAAAAAACAAGAGTAGCTTACCCAAAAGGCTCTAACCCCCGGCCTGGTAGCTAAGTCGGTAAAGCAGAGGACTGCTGATCCGTTTTGTGAAGGAAATTCCACCGTGATTTCAAGTATCAAGGCACTTCAAAGATAGGCTGTGCTAACTGTGTGTGATCAGCACGTCTTTTTGAAGAACTATTTAGAAGCCAACCATTGTGGATAAGCAATGGTTCTAAGCCCTTTATCAGCGATATAACCTTTTTCCAGCGCCTGGGATCGCTGATATGTTATTGTCAGTCTGAACTTTAATGTCATGGTTTAAGTAATGAAACCCCTAAACATTTATAAATTCACACTTTTCGTTTTATTGGGGATTGGCGTAACGGTTTCTCAAAAAGCACATTCCTGGTCAATGACTGCGACTCCTGGTACGCCTGACATTGTTGCTTCTGGCGTTCGTGAGGATTTAGTACTTATTGGATTTTGGTTGGTTCCCTCAGGCTATGGAACGATTTTGACAAATACCGCACCTTACTTAAATTTTGGGGTTTTGGGGCTCAGCAATCCAGTTGACACTACAACAATCCTCAACAATCTTGGGGGGCTTGGGAATAATGGTCCATTTGGCTTTTCTGGCAGGCTCCCGAATAACTACAACATTATTGTCCGATCACCGAGTGATTATGGACAGTTGGCGTTAACTAGTCCTAACGGCTCAACAACATTTGGTATTTATGGCGGAGGCATCAGTGGTGTATCGGCATCTACCCTTATCAAGGGTACCTATGCTGGGGTGCTCTCAGGAGCTACTTTGAGTAATTTAAATAATACCTCTGGTACCTACAACGGCTTAACATGGACTCTAAGAAACTCTTCTGGCACGATTTGGGATTTAGTTGTTACCGCCTCCACCGCGGATACCCAACAATCCCTCGTCAATACCGCTTCCGCTCTCCAAGGCACCTTCACCCTTCAGAACTCGGTAATGGTTAACGGTTTTACTTACGATTGCCCAGTTTTTGACAAGCATGGTATTTGTGTGAGTGCGGGCGGTCGCAATACGATGGTACAAGCCCAAGGCATTAGTAACACCAGCGGGTTATTGATTGCTTCCTACCGTTTAAACAAGAACAACAGCCGCATTGGTGCCTGGGTGGATCAAAACTTATCGGTGAGCGGTCCCGGTACGGTTCAATTGGGCAATAGTACTCCCATGATTGGTCTCTTTGGGGTATGGAGCCAGCGCCCCGATGGCATGGGCGCCGAAGTCAAAGTCTCAGCGGCTTATGGACAAAAAGACACCACCATTACGCGTCAAGTGGTGGGTACTAGCGACCCCGGAAGTGGCAGCTCGCAACTGATTAGCCAAGGAGCGCAAGTGGTGGCTAAGTATGGCTTTGCTGTTCTTCCTGATGTGGTTGTGTCCCCTTATGCTGGAGTACGCTATACACAGAACAATATGGGCGGCTACACTGAGGCAACATCAAGTTCTGTCACGGCACCTTTGACCTACTCAGCCCTAAACACCAATGCCACCACGGCACTAGCTGGTGTAGGAGCAAGCTATCGTGGCATTCCTAAAACCACGCTCTTTGCTAGTGCGGGAGTTGAAACCGATACCAATACCTCAAATGGTTCATACTCAGCCACTGGCATTACTGGATTAACCCCAGTGAACTTTAATCCCAATCCAGTCAAAACCAGACCCACTGCGACTGTTGGCGGTTACTATGACATCCTCAAGAACCAACGCATCGGTATCACAGGCATCTATCGCCAAGAACCATTCCAAGCCGTATCCACCACTACAGTACTAGCCACATACACCATTGGTTTGTAGTGTCCGTTTAAAAGACAGCTCAACCCTGCCTGACCTATCAGGCAAGAGTGATTGATCCTATATAATTACAAGTCTTGGCCTGGTAGCTCAGTCGGTAGAGCAGAGGATTGAAAATCCTTGTGTCGGTGGTTCGATTCCGCCCC
This sequence comes from Polynucleobacter acidiphobus, assembly GCF_003065385.1. Lineage (NCBI taxonomy): Bacteria > Pseudomonadati > Pseudomonadota > Betaproteobacteria > Burkholderiales > Burkholderiaceae > Polynucleobacter > Polynucleobacter acidiphobus. Next base: position 1,832,675 of record NZ_CP023277.1, on the reverse strand, counting down.
GGGCCACCAAGAAACATCAAAACCACCCTCGGGTGGTTTTTTATTAATATCTTGGTGGTTCATTTAGTATCTCAATATGCTACTAGTAACCTCCATCATTGCTGCTGTTCTTACCATTATCTTTATCAAGCTGTCTTTCAATGTCATTGGTTTGCGAAGAAAGAATAAGGTCGGCTTGGGAAATGGGGGCCATGAAGATTTGGAGCGCGCAATTCGTGCCCAGGGCAACTTTGCAGAATATGTTCCTTTTGGAATTATTCTGATTGCCTGTCTAGAGCTTAATAGAGCTCCATGGTGGTTAGTTCTTATTCCAGGAATTTTCCTGATCATTGGACGATTAATTCATGCCAGGGGCATAAATACGCCGTCCCCAGATTTCAGTCTACGCGTGCTTGGCATGAAATTCACATTTAACACCTTAATCGCGTTGGTAGTCTTGAATTTATGTTGGACCTTCTATCAATTAACGAGCTAGGTGCTTTGTGCTAAATCAGTCCCTGACGATTGCTTAGCCTAGAGATCAGAGGGTTATTGCGGCCTTATTGACGTGCTCCCATACAATTTCCTTTTAATTCATCTTTGGAATAGTTATGCGTTTTCTTACTCTCATCACAGTATCTATTTCACTGTTAACTGGTTGCGCATTGCATAACTATGGAGATGACCAGTTTCAGTTGAGGATGGCCGCCCATGGAAAAGACATTATGTGGGTGCCCACGAGGATCGATACAGCAACACAGATGCTAGCGTTAGCACAAGTGAAGTCTGGTGACATAGTCTATGACCTTGGCTCGGGGGATGGGGTGATTCCGATACAGGCGGCTAAGCGCTATGGTGTTCGGGCTGTCGGAATTGAATACAACCCCGATTTGGTCGCACTATCAAAGCGCAATGCAATTCGTGAGAATGTGCAAAATTTAGTGACATTTAAGCAAGGCGATATCTTTGTTGAGGATTTTTCGTCGGCAACGGTCTTAACCCTATTCTTAGGCGAGAACTTGAATTTAAGACTGATGCCAACGATTTTGAAGATGAAGCCTGGAACCCGAGTCGTTTCCAATACATTTCGAATGGAATCCTGGGTTCCTGATCAGGAGGTGTCGGTCAGATCAAGCGAGACCACCATTGGTACATTAAATGAAACCATTTATTTATGGATCGTGCCCGCAAATATTGATGGCTCATGGGAATTTGCTGGCTTACCGAATTTAGACAAAACGACCATTCGGTTTATTCAGAAAAAACAGTTTTTTGATGGAACAATTAATTCGTCAGGCAAGCGATCTATAGCGTTTGAGGATGGCAGAATTCGGGGGGAGGGGATTCGATTTGATTTTGAGAGCAATGGAAAGAGATATTCGTTTAACGGGCAAGTGAATGGATCCCAAATCAAGGGCACTCTTAATGGAGATCCCAAGTTACTTGTAACTGGCAAACGACTTTAACAAGCTGCACCAATGATGGATTGCTAGAGCATGTTTTCGTTTGCCAATCTTTCCATCCCCGTGATTCAAGCGCCAATGGCTGGGGGCATTACAACCCCAGCCTTGGTTTCAGAGGTTTCTAATACGGGTGGTTTAGGAAGTTTCGGCTTTGCTTATAGCTCTCCTGAAACGATTGACCATGACTTAAAGCTTGCACAGTCGCTAACCCAAGGCCCCATTAATGCCAACTTTTTTCTGTTCCCAAAAGTTGAGTTACCTGATTCAAAAACCATAGAGCGGGCGATTGAGCCCCTTCACGAATTGGCTTCTGACATTGATTTCATTGTTCCGAAACCACCCTTTTACCCGGACCTTGAAATGCAATTAGAGCCTATTTGGCAACTGAGACCAGCGGTTCTCAGTTTTCATTTTGGCATTCCACCAGAGTGGGTTGTGCAGCGGGCTAGAGCGCTCAATATTGCCATTGGAATTACAGCAACCAGCCTTGAGGAAGCTCAAAAGATTGCGCAATCAGGCGCTAACTTTATTGTTGCTCAAGGCATTGAGGCAGGTGGCCATCGCGGAATTTTTGAGAGCGATGCAGTTGATGAGATGTTATCAACGTTTGATCTTTTGCATCAATTGCTTAGGCACTGCACCATACCAGCGGTTGCTGCTGGCGGTATCATGGACGGCCGTGATATTCGAAAAGCCATGGATCTTGGGGCAAGTGCGGTACAAATGGGATCCGCTTTTTTGTGTTGCCCTGAATCGGGGGCTTCCTCTGAATATAAGGCCCTTCTCTTAGCTGAGAATCCGCGACCAAGTATTTTTACAAAAGGCTTCTCGGGACGCTGGGCTCGGGGGGTTGAGAATACGTTTACTCGCCATATGGAGGGTAAGCTGACCTTGGCGTTTCCAATCCAAAACACGCTTACTGGCACATTACGCCAAGCCGCAGCTCGCTCACACAATGCGGAGCATCAAAGCCTATGGGCAGGCGCCGCTTTTCATAAAGCCCGAACCCTTAAAGTTTGTGAGCTCATGAAAGCGTTGCAAATTGAACTTGAAAGTTAAAACACAGTGAGCATCAGCCCATTTTTAGCAGGATCACGCCAAGCAGAATGAGCGCAACACCAATCCAGCGAATCGGAATATTCGGATCACCAAAAACTAAGACCCCCAGGGTAAACGTACCTACTGCTCCAATCGACGTCCAAACTGCATAGGCCGTTCCAATCGGAATCTCCTTTAAAGAGTACCAAAGCAGCACCCCACTAAGCGCCATACTGATCACAGCAATACCAATGCCCCAAATTTTCATATTGGGGAGGTCGGCAAGCTTTAATCCTAAGGGCCAGCCTATTTCACAGGCGCCAGCGAGAAGTAGTGAGATCCAATAAATACTCAAGAGCAATTAACCTTCCATGTCAATGAACTACGCTAGCATAGCAAAGATGAAACTATTGATCACTGGCGCTACCGGATTTATTGGGCGGCATTTGGTAAGTCGCTTATTGGAGGAGGGTTGCTCGGTAAGTGCGACCACTCGATCTGCGGCGGATGCGAAATCTTTAAGTCAGCGTGGGGTCAATACGACCCAGATCGATCTTCTATTGACGAACGATTTGCAATCATTGGTTCGTGGCCAGGATTGCGTGATTCATTGTGCGGCCCACGTTGGGCTATGGGGCCCCAAATTGCTCTACCAGAATCTTAATACTCAGTTGACGAAACGATTACTTGAGGCCGCAATTCAATCAGGTGTTCGTAAATTTATTTACATGAGCTGTGCAAATGTGGTGCTCAATGATCCTGCGCCGATCGAAAATGCAATTGAAGATATGGCAATTTGTCACCAAGATTCATTGCGTTACGCTCAATCAAAAGCGCACGCTGAACAATTAGTGTTGTCGAGTTCGTCGGGGTCTTTAAGCACGATTGCGTTGCGACCCGCCCTAGTTTGGGGTAGTGGAGATATGATCGATCGCCAAATCGGACCCGCTGCGAATCGTGGACAGTTTGGTTGGTTTGGTGATGGTCGTTATCCCTATTCAACGTGTTATATCGGAAATTTATGTGAGGCGATTTTGCAAGTCCTGATCCGAAATGTTCCTAGCGGAGCATTTTTTATTCGGGACGCGGAGCAAATGAATCTGCGCGAATTTCTGAGTGCGCGACTTCAGGCTGGTGGTTATAAGGTGCCGACCTTATCTATTCCACTGGCTGTTGCTTGGCCTTTGGCGCGATTTACGGAAAATGGTTGGAACTACTTGCCACTCAAAGGCGAACCACCGCTTGTGCGTGAAGCAGTGCGTACCATGGGTTATCCATTAACGGTTTCCATCAACAAGGCAGAGAATGCATTTGATTACCGCGCTCGATATTCGGTGGCAGAGGGGATGGCGGCAATTGAGATGGGCGCCAATAAATCACTCAATATTTCGTAATACGAAATGGTGTGCTGAAAAATGAAACAGACCAGATGAAAAACCCGCCCGTAAGTAATGCTAATAACACAAGTTATTGATTTATATAAATTTATTTTCTAATTTCCTATGCTACATTGATTCCATCAAATTATTTTTTACTTTTGGAGGATCTATGAATAGCAAGCTTGTTGACGAAGCGCCTTACCACCCAGGTTATGAAGATGCGTCCTTTGAACAGGTTGAAAACCCATTAATGGCGGAATTGGCTCAATATCGCAAAATGAATGAACGCTATATTGAAACCGCCAAGAAAATTGTTGAGTTTTTAGGCACTGGTAATAAGGCCGCAGCCTAAGACACTGACTCTCGATGAACAAAAACCACCTTCGGGTGGTTTTTTGTTGTCCACACCATTGAACACCATTCTCAAAACCGTAAAGAAATCTTTCCATAGATCGACCAATCATAGGCCTGAAAGGTTTGCACTACTTGTTTGCTGGCACCCACCGCAAACAAGAGATGTTTACTCACAGAATGAGTCACCATGGCATCCAATGGTACAAACCAACCACCACCCGCGGTGTTATACAGAATTCCGTTTTCATCCCAAAAACGAATTTGAGTGCTGGGGGAGAGCTGCAATCCAATCGTGGGATACAGTTGAAGCGTTCGCAATAGCGGGGGTTGCGATGGATTGGCCGCAAAGGAATTGTTTTTGCTATCAAACCCGTACATATAACGAACCAAAGGCGAAAAGTCAGAGAGCAAGGATTTGCTTGAGGATTGTGGAACAAATGACGCGCTTACTTGTGGACCAATTGCCCACTGACCATTATTGCCAAATGGAAAAATAAGACGACCACCTAGGTTTAGATTCCACTTAGGGAAAAAATCTGGAGGCATACCCCAAACAGTGAGCATCGTATTGCCCGCACTAAATTGGCCACTGTTGTGCCCTGGAGCATTGGCCCCCCACGCGGAATTGATTGCTGTATCAATCCGCATCATGCCTTTCCATTGCTTGATGGATAGTGGTTGATAGAATCGAAGTCGATAAATATCGCTCAGGTTGCCATCATCATATCCATTTTGATAGACCCATAACTCCAAAATCGATTCCTTACTGTAATTAAAGGAATCGGTTTTTAGTCTTAAGAAATTATCCTGCTCTCCTGAGGCGTCGCCATCTTGAGCAAAGCTGTATTGGGTGAATAGAACAAAAAATCCACAGAGTAGAGTTCTAAAAATTCTCATGACTTCATTGGCATATGTATGAAGGAATAACAAGATCTTGTATATTAGACTCCATTGCCACCAAAGGTATAAAAATGGGAATACCAATTCAAAGCCCGATCTTGATCGCCTCTATGAGTTTCATGTATGAGAGCAAGTGATCAATATCGGACAAACCAATATCCTGTAGGATGCTTGGGCAAAGGAGCGGGCGGTTTCATTGCATCGCTGTATCTATCGATTGCATGACTGCTTGCCCAACCTTCATACCAGTATCTCTTAACCCAAAGAACTGCATGATCGATATCATGCATAGTTCATGAACTAAGGACCATCATGAGCGTTCATGTAATCGGAATATTTAAAATACAGAGCCCGAAGGACTTTGATGACTACCGTGCTCAGGTTGGCGCCACCATTGAGCTTTATGGCGGCAAGTTAGTGCGCAGAGGAGTTTGCGAGAGTCCTTTTTGGAACCAGCTAAACGCCGCGATGTTTGATACGTTTGTTGAGCTTAGCTTTTCAAGCTTAGAGGATGCAAAGCGCTGGGCCAATAGCCCTGAATATTTGGCATTGCTTCCGGTGCGCGAACGGGCAATGCAATTAACACTTTTCCCTGTCGTGATCTAAAAGCGCTCTTGTTTACCAAGGATGCGCCACTGTCCGCTAGGCAGCGATCCTAGAGTTATTTGACCAATTCGGATTCGTTTTAGACCAACAACATTGAGATCTACGAGCTCGCACATCCGGCGAATTTGTCGTTTGCGACCTTCTCGTAATACAAAGCGAAGTTGATCCTCGTTTTGCCAACTTACCTTAGCTGGTTTTAGTGCTTTGCCATCTAGCGATAGTCCATGCTGCAAGGAGCGCAAACCCGCATCCGATAATTTACCGCTAACACGAACCAGATACTCTTTTTCAATCGGACTATCTTCACCAATTAACAACTTTGCGATCCGCCCATCTTGGGTAAGTACCAATAAGCCAGAGGAGTCAATATCCAGTCGGCCCGCTGGAGCAAGACCCCTGAATTGAGACCGTTCGGTTTGATGAGGGGCGCCCATAAATTGATTCTCAGGCACGATGAGAGATGCTGCCGGCTTATATTGCTCTTCATCATCTAAGTGCGAAATATAGCCTACTGGTTTATTAAGTAAGACAGTGAGGCGTTGCTCTTGCTGACGTTTGGCCCCCGAACGTAATTCAATCGTTTGGTGCCGAAAGGCCCGTGTACCTAATTCTTGAACAATCTCACCGTCAACGGTTACTAAACCCTGTTCAATATAAGCATCCGCCTCCCGCCTTGAACACAAACCACGTTCGGATAGTAGTTTAGAAACCCGAATTTTTTCCATTACCAAAATAGTAACCAAATAAGGCCAATAATAAGCACCCACTTGCCAATGTAATAGAGCTTGCGGTGTGAAGCCTTTAGCTTTTTCGTCTGCATGCGAAGCCGATAAAAATAGGTAAAGAGGACATTTACAAAACCGAGCGATTCGCCCTCAACATTTTGTGAGGCCGCAGCACTCATGACTTGTAAACCAAACCAGCGATTAAAGCTTCGCATTACTTTGCTGTAGAGCGGCCTCTCAATATCGCAAAACAAGACAATCCGTTGATGGTCAGTGTTGTTGGCCGCAAAGTGGATGTAGGTTTCATCAAACACAACCGCCTCGCCATCTTTCCAATAATAGGGCTCACCGTCAACATCAATAAAACAGTGCGGGCTGTTCGGGGTTACAAGTCCTAAATGGTAGCGCAATGACCCAGCGTAAGGATCGCGATGGCGAACCAATTTTGCCCCAGGAGGCAGTGAGGCAAACATGGCCGCCTTGATGCTCGGGATTGATTTAAGTAAAGCGACTGTTTGGGGGCAGGACTCTTCGGCCGACGGCAAATCCTTGCCGTACCAATATAAATAAAAGCGTTTCCAGCCAGTGCGAAAAAAAGAATTAAAGCCAATATCGTTATAGCCAGTTGCTTGACGAATTTGCCCGCTATCTTGAAGAGCCAAGGCTTCATCACGAATGATCTGCCACCGATCTTTCAGGGGCTGCAGTTCTGGGAATTCATTAACAGGAAGGTAAGGGCTACGGCCTACTTTAGAGAACAAATAAATTAACGTATTAATGGGCGCCAGTAAGACCACATAATCAGTCAGGGAGCGCAATAGGCCAAAACGCACCTTGCCCCGAAAATAAATAAATAGGGCTGAACCTAAAAAAATCAGAAAAACATTATGACGAATCTCCATCCCGATCCCTATTTACGAAGCTGTGCCTGTCGACGTTGAATTTCAGCATCAATTTTTTTCAACATGGCATCGTCTGGGTTCTTCCAGCTTGCGCCCGCTTGATTGGCCATATAGACAACCGATGCCGCAAAATCACTGACGCCCAAATCTGGCTTTCCACCTTTAGCGGGCATGCCACGAATCCCAACATAACCATGGGCCGTAATCTGAACCTGACCTTCCTTAATTAGCTTAGCCCATTTGGCTTTGTCACCCAGCTTCGGGGCCCCTGCTACTCCGGGAGTATGACAGCTGGCGCAAACCTGCTGATAGGTCGACTCACCTGAGTTGGCCAATGAGGCAGCTGAAAACATGAGTAAGGCCGAGGCACTTAATAAACAAGAAGCTGTAAAGGGGCGCATCATAAACTCATCCTCTTTAGTCAATTTAATCCAGTAAGATAGCTTTTTAATTCAGTAACTTATATGGCACGTTTTTTTCGATCACTCTTCATTTTAATTCTGATTAGCGGCGTTTTAACCGCCGGCTATACCTATCTTATGCTTCACTGGAGCTATGCTGAGGGTGAGCGAGCCGGCTATGTTCAAAAGTTCTCCAAACGGGGCTGGCTCTGTAAGACCTGGGAGGGCGAGCTGGCGATGGTCTCGATGCCAGGAACCATGTCTGAAAAGTTCTTCTTTTCGGTGCGTAATGATGCCGTTGCCAATCAGATTAACGCCAATATGGGGCGTAAAGTTGCATTGCAGTATGAGCAGCACGTTGGTTTACCGACGAATTGTTTTGCAGAAACCCAGTATTTTGTCGTCGACTTGGTCGTTTTGGATTAGTCATATCCTAAAAGGCTCCGCGGCCAATTTTTTTCAAAAGATTATTTATTTTTATAACATTTTGTGTTTACAATTGCGTCAGCGCATATGCGCAATACAATGAACAATCAACAAGGAGCTTCACTTGAATAAAGCAGACTTAATCGCAGCAATTGCTGACGATGCCGAGATTTCTAAAGCAAAAGCAGAGTACGCACTGAATTCTGCTATTGAGCACATCATCAAAGCAGTAACCAAAGGTGACTCGGTGCAATTAATTGGTTTTGGAACATTTGCCTCTGGCAAACGTGCTGCTCGCATGGGCCGTAATCCAAAAACTGGTGAGCCTCTCAAAATTGCCGCTTCCAAGACTGTGAAGTTTTCTGCTGGCAAGGCATTTAAAGACGCTGTTAATAAGCGTAAAAAGTAATCGAGAGCGATCTCTTACAAACCCAGCTTCGGCTGGGTTTTTTGTTACTCCAATTGTTACCACTTAGCTTTGTACGAGTCGTCGATGACGATGGATGCTCATCAAGATACCGGCCCCAAACCCAAGCGTGACAAGGGCTGTGCCGCCATAGCTAAGGAGCGGTAGGGGAACGCCAACTACTGGCAGGAGCCCGGTGACCATGCCGATATTGACAAAGGCATAGGTGAAAAAGATCATGCTGATAGCCCCTCCCAAGAGTCGCGTAAACAAAGTGGGCGCATTGACTGAGATCGCCAGGCCACGCTTAATTAGTGCAAAAAAGAGCAGGATCAAAAGAATATTGCCTAGAAATCCAAACTCTTCAGCAAAAACGGCAAACACAAAGTCAGTATGTTTTTCAGGAATGAATTCCAAATGGGATTGAGTTCCTTCGCGCCAGCCTTTACCAAAGAATCCACCAGCACCAACCGCAATGATGGCCTGAATGGTATGAAAGCCTTTTCCAAGCGGATCACTTGATGGGTCTAGCAAGGTACAAACCCTGTTTTTTTGATACTCTCGGATCAATGGCCAGTTGGCGTCGGGCGTACAAATGCTGCCACTAAAAACAACCAGCAAAAGAATCGCAATTCCACCAATTGCCACTACCGGGATGATCCAGCGCCAGGGCAAGCCCGCTAAAATAATGACATAGAGACCCGAGGCAAGCACTAATAGCGAGGTTCCCAGGTCGGGCTGACGGGCAATTAGAAATACCGGTAATGCGAGCAAAGCCGCTGCCACAAGATAATCAAACCCTGAGCGGATACCCTCACGTTTTTGGAAATACCAGGCGAGCATGAGCGGTACCGCAATCTTCATGATCTCCGATGGCTGAATCACAATGCCAACATTAATCCAGCGTCTAGCCCCTTTTTTGATCAAACCAAAAATAGCAACAGCGATCAGCAGGGCAATCCCAACGCCATATATCCAAACCGCAGCCATCTCAAGCCATTTGGGCGGAATCTGTGAAACAAGCCACATGATCACAAAAGCAATCAGGAGATTACGGACCTGGTCGATAAGCGCTACCGGTGTTCCTTGGCCGGCCGACAAAAAGACAATGAAACTAATCAGGGCAAGAGCCAAGAAGATGAAGCCTAGGCGAGGATCAAAGCCACTAAAGGCTCGTAAAAGTAATGATTTGAGTCGGACTAAGGTGCTCTTTTCCATTCCGGAATCTCCTTAGGCCATTTACCATCAATGTAGTAATCAAGTGCTTTGCGCGCAATCGGCGCAGCTTGCGTAGAGCCAAAGCCCGCATTTTCAACAATCATTGCAATGGCAATTTTGGGTTTGTCGTTAGGCGCATACGCTACGAACAAGGCATGGTCTCGTAAGAACTCGGGGGTAGAAGCGTGGTTATACGTTTTAGAATTCAAGCTAAAGACTTGGGCGGTGCCTGTTTTACCGCCGGAGGTATAAGCCGCACTTCGGAAGGATGATGCTGATGTGCCCGTTTTGTTAGTTTCTGCCATTGCCTTTTTAATGATCTCCACATTTTCAGGTTTGAGAGCCACGCGATAGCTTTCTTTAGGAGTAGTGAGTTCCTTTTGGCGTGTAAATGGATCTTCAATCGCCTTTGCAATATGAGGCTTCATCACGACACCGTAGTTGAGCATATTGGCGAGGCCGTGTGCCAATTGCAAAATCGTAAATGCGTTATATCCCTGCCCAATTCCGAGTGAGATCGTTTCGCCTTCAAACCACTTTTGTTGCTCAGGTTTTTTAAAGGCGGTTTTTTTCCATTCCGTCGATGGCAACACCCCTTTTGCTTCGCCCTCTAAATCAATTCCTGTAAGCTGACCAAAGCCTAAGGGCTTCATAAAATCGTGCATCATATTGACGCCCATGTCTCTCGCCAAAAGGTAGTAGTAGGTATCACAAGACTCCACAAGAGACTTCTCCATATTGACCATCCCATGACCGCCCACTTTAATATCCCGAAAAGTATGATTGCCGAAGGTAAAAAATCCAGGGTCGGCAATTGCATCTTCAGGCTTGCGCTTATTAAGCTCGAGAGCCGCTAATGCCATAAAGGGCTTATAAGTTGATGCGGGGGGGTAAATTCCCTTCAGAGGCCGGTTGTAGAGAGGCCTTTCCTTCGACTCGTTCAGTTCCTTCCAGGTCACAGGATCGATGCCCTCCACGAAATCATTAGGATTGAAATTCGGCTTTGAAACGAAGGCAAGAATGTCCCCAGTTTCGGGTTCGATGGCGACAAATGCCCCCCGATAGTTACCATACAATTGCTCAACCAAGGCTTGCAATTTAATGTCAATCGAGAGAATGACATTTTTGCCAGGAATAGACGGCTTACTGGATAGCGTGCGAACGGGCTTTCCGCCAGCGGTGATTTCGACCTCGTCGTAGCCCGGAACGCCGCGTAAGACCCTCTCATACGTTTGTTCAATGCCAATCTTCCCGACATACTGTATACCTGGCAAGAACGCACCTTGAAGGGCATAAGGATCTTGACTACCTTTCGTGGCCTCAAGTTCGTTTTGCATCCGCTCTTTATCTTTTTGCGAGACTCGCCCGATGTAGCCAATCAGATGGGAAGCTAATTCGTTATAGGGGTATTCACGAAAATTGCGCGCACTGACATCAACACCTGGAAAGCGATAGCGATTTGCTAGAAAGCGAGCCATCTCAGCATCGGTCAGCATCGATCGCAACGGAAAGGTACCCATATTTCGAGAATCTTCGACGGCGCGCTTAAAGTTACGACGATCCCTAGGGCTAATTTGAATAATCTCAGATAGCTGATTAATCAGATCATCCACATTGCCTTTAATTTGAGAGGCATCCACTTCTAGTGTTAGCGCCGAATAATTGCGTCCTATCACAATACCATTTCGATCAATGAGCAGGCCTCGATTGGCGGGTACCGGGACGATTGCAATCCGATTGCTTTCAGCAAGCGTTGAATATTGCTGGTGGCTAATAATTTGCAACCAAAATAAGCGGACAACGAGTAAGCCAAAACAAATCCCCACAAAGACGATCGCGATCCGAGCTCGCTCCTGAAACGAATAAAGATCGGGTTTTTTAATGGACGACATGCTGCTTACAGGGGTCGATGGGGGTCGACATCAATCGGTCGTCGTTGTGGTAAGAGCAAGAGATAGCTGGCAAGGGGCCAAAGCAGGGCCTCAATGGCTGCTTGAATGAGGCTCGTTAGACCCCACCAATAGAGCTGCTCATTCAGAGCCCAAAGTACGATGACTGGAAAAACAGAAACTAAGGCGAAGATAGGAAATACGTTTAGGATTTGAGTGGTCACAGGTAAGGCGGTAATGCGGTGATGCCAGGCAATTGCAATGTATGCCACCAGAGAGTAGCTAAAGGTATGAACCCCGAGCAAGGCCCCGCTATGAATATCCATGACCAGGCCAAATATAAATGCGGTAATCACGCCAACAAAGCGATGCTGATGAATGTTCCAAAACACAATGCAAATAATGAGCCAGTCTGGAACCCACGCATGATTGCCCCACGGTAAAAAATTCAGCAAAAGCGCAATGAATAGGCTAAAGTAAATAAAGAGTGGCTTGACTGGGCGGAGAATGTAGCCGCTTTGGTAATCAATCATGGCTGTCCCTTTGGTCGCGTTTGACGTCGACCGGTCGACGATGGCGCATTACTATTTGAGGCCGGTTTGGCGTCTAACTGCGGATCGTAGATTAAGGCAAGTGCCTGGAGATGCCGATTGACTTCGGCAATCGGACTGCAAAAGACATTTGCTGAGTTTTGATCGAGATTGCGCTCAATTTTGGTAATCACTGCCACCGCAAACCCCGGGGGATACACACCATCAACCCCTGACGTTAAAAGAATGTCGCCAACCTCAAGGTCACTGGCCACCGGTAAGTAACGTAGTTGCAATAATTGACCGCGTCCGCTTCCGACTACCGCGGCACGAAGACCGTTACGAGCCACAAGGACTGGGACTGCAAAATCACGATCTTCCAATAAAGACACTTCGGCTGAATTGTCATACAGGCGAACCACTTGACCGAGAATGCCCATGTCATTGGCAATTGGTGAGCCCAATCGAAGACCTTGGTTTTCGCCACGATTGATCACGACGCGTTGTGAGATGGCGTTTGGTGGGTTAAATAAAATTTCAACAGGAACGGTTTTAAATGCCACCTTCTTTTGTAAATCTAGTAAGTTGCGAAGATTTTGATTCTCAACTGTTAAAAGCGCAGATTGATTGGCTAGCAGTGAGAGTTCCGCTTGTCGCAACTTGAGTGCCTCATTTTCCTTTTCAAGCGTGCTTCGACTGGTTAGATATTCATCGCCGCCTGAAATTATGGAGCTAGGCAGGAGCATCAGTTGCTCAAATGGTCGCAGAACAATATTGACTTGATTACGAATAAAGTCGAGTGACTTGATCTGAAAATCAATAATCATGAGTGCCAAGCTAATTACAAGGCACGCAATTAATTTGGCAAGCGCAGGAATGCCTTGCTTGAAAAGTGGTGGGGCGCTATATTGCACAGCCCGCTTCGGCTTTTAGCCGCCTATTCTTGTGAGAACACTCCACCTAATTTATCCATGCGCTCTAATGCAATGCCGCAACCACGTGCAACACAGGTCAGGGGATCTTCTGCGACATGAATTGGCAAACCAGTTTCTTCCATCAAAAGGCGATCAAGGTCTCGCAGTAAGGCACCACCGCCGGTTAGCATAATGCCGCGTTCAGCAATATCGGCAGCAAGCTCAGGAGGCGTTTGCTCAAGGGCTGCTTTTACCGCAGTCACAATTTGATTAAGTGGATCAGTTAATGCTTCTAGGATTTCATTGCTGGTCACAGTAAAGCTTCGGGGAATGCCCTCGGAGATATTGCGACCCTTGATTTCTAGTTCTTTGACTTCGGCACCCGGGAAGGCTGAACCGATTGCTTTTTTAACTGCTTCAGCTGTTTGTTCACCAATGAGCATGCCGTAGTTCCGTCGGATGTAATTCGTAATTGCCTCATCGAACTTGTCTCCCCCAACCCGAACCGAACCTTTGTAAACAACACCACCAAGAGACATGACACCTACTTCAGTCGTTCCGCCACCAATATCAACCACCATGGATCCAGCAGCTTCTGAAACTGGCAGCCCCGCACCAATGGCAGCCGCCATTGGCTCTTCAATCAGAAATACTTGAGAAGCGCCCGCACCTAAGGCTGACTCGCGAATCGCTCGACGCTCGACTTGTGTTGATCCGCAAGGCACACAGATAATGATTCGAGGGCTGGGTTTGAGTAGCTTGCTCTCATGAACCATTTTGATAAATTGCTTGAGCATTTGCTCGGTGATGGTGAAATCTGCAATCACACCATCTTTCATAGGGCGAATTGCTTCGATGTTTCCAGGCACCCTCCCCAACATGCTCTTTGCTTCGCGACCCACCGCCAAAATGGTTTTTTTGGCATTTGGGCCACCTTCTTGGCGAATTGCAACCACCGAGGGCTCATCGAGCACAATGCCCTTATCACGCATGTAAATTAAGGTATTTGCGGTACCTAGATCAATGGCTAGGTCATTGGAAAAATAGCTACGAAAGAGACCAAACATAATGTAAGTGGGAAAATAGAAATATTAATTAGCTTAAAGATGAAATGATACTCTAGCACCCCATGGATATATATGAAGTTCACCGCATAGCTAAGCTCTCTCGCTTGCAATTAAGCGCCTCAGAGGCCGAGGCAGTATTGCCACAATTGGAGGCCGTTTTCGCTCTCGTCGAACAAATGCAAGCAGTCAATACCGAGCAGATTGAGCCTTTGCCCCACCCCATTTTATTTATAGAAGATTTGGCTCAGCCTTTACGGCCTGACGCATGCACCGAGGTAAATGCGCGCGAAGTGAATATGGCGAACGCACCCGCGCAAGCCGAGGGCTACTTTTTAGTCCCGAGAGTGATCGAATGAATTGGCAGCACCAAACCCTGCAAAGTTTATCTAAGTCATTGATTAATAAAGAAATATCAAGCTTAGAGTTATGTGAATTCTTTCTTGAGCGGATGACAAAATACCAGCATCTAAACGCCTATCTCGATGTTTTGCCAGATCAGACGCGAGAGCAGGCCAGACGCGCTGATCAGCTGATATCACAAGGGCTTGCAGGACCTTTAACCGGAATTCCGATTGCCCACAAAGATGTTTTCGTGACCAAAGAGTGGGTCACGACAGCCGCTTCCAAAATGTTGGCGGGCTATAAAAGCCCCTTTGATGCAGCCGTGGTAGCAAGTTTGGGCTTGCCAGACGCAGAGAATCCAAAGGCTGCAGGTATGGTGTGCCTAGGCAAAACCAATATGGATGAGTTTGCGATGGGCTCTTCCAATGAGAACTCTGCATTTGGGCCTGCACTTAATCCGTGGAATGCACAACGGGTCTCGGGGGGATCTTCGGGTGGTTCGGCGGTCGCCGTTGCCGCCGGATTGGCGCCAATCGCTACTGGGACCGATACCGGTGGATCGATTCGGCAGCCCGCCGCATTTTGTGGCCTGACAGGGATTAAGCCAACTTACGGTCGTGTTTCGCGATACGGCATGATTGCTTATGCTTCCTCACTGGACCAGGCAGGCCCAATTGGAAAAACCGCTGAGGATTGCGCTCTGTTACTGAGCGCCATGTCGAAGCACGATCCGCGCGATTCAACATCCCTTGCTGATAGCGGCGAAGACTACGGACGTTTTCTGAGTCAAGCCTGGTCTGGCGAAGATCCTAAAAAACCGCTGTTGGGATTGCGCATCGGCTTGCCAAAGGAATTTTTTTCCGAGGGTCTGTCGCAGGATGTAGCGCAAGCGGTACTGGTTGCTAAAGAGGTACTTCAATCCTTGGGGGCTGCTATTACCGAAGTGAGTTTGCCTAAAACGAAGTTATCGATCCCGGTGTATTACGTTTTAGCTCCCGCTGAAGCATCGAGCAACTTGAGTCGTTACGACGGGGTGCGTTATGGCCATCGTACGAGCGAGTACTCTGATTTATTGGAAATGTATCAACGTTCCCGCAGCGAAGGTTTTGGTGCGGAGGTGAAGCGGCGCATTTTGATTGGTAGTTATGTCTTATCGCACGGCTATTACGATGCTTACTATTTGCAAGCTCAAAAGATTCGTCGCATCATTGCGGCAGACTTTGCACAGGCTTTTACCCGGTGCGATGTGATTTTAGGGCCTGTAGCCCCTGATGTTGCTTGGGGCCTGGGTGAAAAGACCAAAGATCCCTTGCAGATGTACTTAGAAGATATTTATACCCTGTCAGCGAATTTGGCAGGCTTGCCAGCGATGAGCGCACCCTGTGGATTTTCGGGCGATGGGCTGCCGATTGGAATGCAATTGATCGGAAATTATTTCTCTGAGGCGCGTCTATTGCAAGTTGCGCACCAGTATCAGCAAGCAAGCGACTGGCATTTGCGCAGACCCGAAGGGGTGGCATGATGAAGTGGGAAATTGTCATTGGTCTCGAGACCCATACGCAACTGCTAACACAGTCCAAAATATTTAGTGGGGCGAGTACGCAATTTGGTGCCCAGCCAAATACCCAAGCGTGTGCTGTTGATTTAGCGCTACCAGGGGTGTTGCCAGTTTTAAATCGTCAAGCGGTTGAGCACGCGATTCGTTTTGGTTTGGCGATTGGTGCCCAGATTTCTCCGCGCAGTATTTTTGCTCGTAAAAATTATTTTTATCCTGATCTGCCTAAGGGCTATCAAATTAGTCAATATGAGATACCGGTGGTCGTCGGCGGACAAATTGAAATCGTTGTCGATGGTCAGACCAAGGTGGTTGAGCTAACTCGAGCCCACCTAGAGGAAGATGCTGGCAAATCCGTTCACGAGAACTTTATTGGCCCCCATGGCGAACCAGCTAGCGGGATTGATTTAAATCGAGCCGGCACTCCTCTTCTAGAGATCGTCACCGAGCCGGTGATGCGCAGCGCTGCTGAGGCGGTTGCTTATGCGAAAGCCCTTCATGGCTTAGTGGTGTGGCTAGGGGTCTGCGATGGCAATATGCAAGAAGGATCGTTTCGATGCGACGCCAATGTATCGGTGCGACCGATGGGACAAACTGAATTCGGAACGCGCTGCGAAATTAAGAATCTAAATTCTTTCCGATTCTTAGAAGAGGCCATTCAGTATGAAGTGCGTCGCCAAATTGAACTGATTGAAGATGGCGGTATAGTCATTCAGGAGACGCGTTTATACGACCCGGATCTTCAAGAGACTCGCAGCATGCGCAGTAAAGAAGACGCTCAAGATTATCGGTATTTCCCAGACCCTGATTTATTACCCCTCGTCATTCATGCGGATTGGATTGAAGAAATTCGTGCTGGTATGCCAGCATTACCAGCCACGCTACGCGCGCAGTGGCAATCCGAATACGGACTTAGTCCTTACGATAGTCAGATCCTCAGCCAGGATCGAGCCACAGCCGATTTATTTATGGAGCTGGTCCGCCGTTTAGGCGCAAAACACGCCAAGACCATTGCGAACTTCATTGCTGGTGATTTGGCCTCGGCCCTAAATCGCTCGAATTTATCCGCCCATCAATTACCAATTGATATTGCTCAGATCGAGGCACTACTTAATCGTTCTTTAGACGGAACGATTTCTAACAAGATTGCAAAAGAGATATTCATCTTAATTTGGGAGGATGCGCTCGCCAAGAAACCAGCCATCGCGATTGATGAAATGATTGAGCAGCGGGGGTTAAAGCAAATAACCGATATTGGTGCCTTAGAGGCCCTCGTTAATGGGGTGTTACAGGCCAATCCAAAATCTGTTGAAGAGTTTAAGTCTGGCAAAGAGAAAGCCTTTAACGCCTTAATTGGCCAGGTGATGAAAGCCTCGCAAGGCAAAGCAAATCCTCAGCAACTCAATGAGTTACTGCGCAAGAAATTACAAAGTGGATAGGAAATGAAATGAGTGCTACCGAGCTTAGTCAGGATGAACAAGAAGCCTTAGTGGCCCAATGGCTAAAAGCTTGCCCAGGATTTTTTGAGCGCCATGCTGAGGTCTTGCAAGAAGTGCGCCTAAAAGATCCCAATAGCGATCGAGCTATTTCGTTGCAAGAGCGACAAATGCATTTGCTACGCTCACAAAACCAAGAACTTAATTCACGCTTAAACGAAATGCTACGTTTTGGCAGTCGTAATGACAAGACCCAAGTAGCAATGGTTGCTTGGTTACAAAAGCTCATTGAGGCGCAAGATAGCCAGCAAGTAAATGGTGCGATTGAAACCGGTCTTTCCTCTGTCTTTGAGGTCGAGGTTTGTAAAGTATTACCAGTTGATCCTGCGTTTGAGGCATTGTTAGAGCACCCCATTTGCCAGCCCTTCGCGAAATGTCCAGATGTGTTTAAAGAAAAGTTAGTCCATTTGCAAGGCAATCATGATTGGCAGAGCATTGCTGTATTAGCAATACCGTTGGAGCAAAATCGCTTTGCCGGCTTAGCACTTCTTAGCAAAGACGGTGAACGTTTTACAGAGGACATGGGCGTGTTTTATTTAAGACAAATTGCTGGTTTAGCTGCAGCAGCGTTGCGGCGGGTTGCCGCTTAAGCACAAATAAGCACACGATTGTGGACACTCTCTCGGCGAAGATCGAGGCCTACCTATATAACTTGCATGTTGTGCGGCAATTATCGGTTCATACGATTAAAGCGTATCGCGCTGATTTAAAAATTCTCTACGAGAATGCACAACTTGAGAAGTGTGCAATTGATCAAATTAATCATGCACTCATTCGTCGTTGGACCGCAACGCTTCACGCCAAGGGGCTATCTGCACGATCGATTGCTCGAGTTTTATCGGCATGGCGCGGTTTTTATGACTGGCTCTTATTGGAAAGTAAAGGTCAGCTTGGTCTTGGATCAAACCCCGTCGCCGATATCAAAGCCCCCAAGCGCAGTAAGTTGCTACCGAAGGCATTATCGGTAGAACAAGCACTGGCCCTCATTGAGTTTGCCGCTAAAGAGGCGGCAGAAAATGAAGAGTGGGAGTTGAGTCGTGATCATGCTTTGATCGAACTTTTGTATTCATCGGGCTTGCGCCTATCAGAGCTGTTAGGGTTAGATAGTGAGCCAAGTCGAGATTCTTTAGGTTGGATTGATTGGAGTGCAAGCGAGGTTTCGGTTCTTGGTAAGGGCAATAAGCGCAGGACCATTCCAGTTGGAAAGCCCGCCATGGAGGCATTGCAGCGTTGGAAATCGCAACGCGCTTTATTAACGTTGCAGGATGAGCAGGCTTTATTTGTATCGATTCAGGGTAGGCGTCTTGCGCCACGCACCGTGCAGGCCCGTTTGAGGTCGATGGCCATTCGGGCTGGTTTGCCTACCCATGTACATCCACACATGATGCGCCACAGTTTTGCTAGCCATGTTCTGCAATCGTCCCATGACTTGCGAGCCGTGCAAGAAATGTTAGGACACGCCAGTATTGCCAGTACGCAAATTTATACCGCCTTGGATTTTCAGCATTTAGCAAAAGCCTATGACAATGCTCACCCACGCGCCAAAGTGAAGGGTAATAAAACGTGAACTGCAACATTATTCTTGAGGCGGGTAAGGAGCGCCCCATAGTGCGGAGGCACCCTTGGGTGTATGCAACCGCGATCAAGAGGGTTGATGGAAAGCCCAAAGCAGGTGCAACGGTTCAGATCCTTAGTCAAGATGGCCGCTGGATTGCAAAAGGGGCCTATAGCCCGCTGTCGAAGATCCGTGTGCGCATTTGGTCGTGGAATGAAACCGAAGCCATTGATCACGCCTTTTTTAAGCGCAAAATTAGTGCAGCGATACAGCATCGGCAGCAATGGATACGAGGCACAAATGCGATTCGATTAATTGCTGGGGAGGCCGATGGCTTACCCGGCCTGATTGTTGACCAGTATGATCGGGTGATTGTTTGCCAGTTTCTGAGTGCAGGCGTGGAATATTGGCGAGATGCCATCATCAGCGCCTTACAAGAGCAAACCCAGTGCTCCTTGATGGTCGAGCGCTCGGATGCTGCAGTGCGAGCTCGAGAGGGATTAGCAGAGCAGAGCGGTATTTTGTCTGGCGACCATGACGGTGAGCTCATTTCGGTCAATGAGCATGGGGTTCAGTATGGAATCGATGTGCTAGGAGGTCATAAGACCGGTTTTTATATTGATCAGCGCGATAACCGCAAGATGGTGTCTGAGCTTGCAAGCAATCGCCGAGTGCTCAATATGTTTTGCTACACCGGTGGATTCTCTTTGGCGGCTTTGCAAGGAGGAGCAAAGAGCGTGATGTCAGTTGATTCATCTGGCGATGCCTTGGCCTTGGCACAGCGTCAAATGGCAATGAATGGCTATTCTTCGGAATTGGCTACCTGGCATGATGCCGATGCCTTTGCTACCCTTCGAGAACTGCGGGGCGCTCAGGAAAAATTTGATTTAATCGTCTTAGATCCCCCAAAGTTTGCGCCTTCGGCTCAGCATCTTGAGCGTGCCTTAAAGGCCTATAAAGAGATTAATCGCGCTGCCTTGCAATTACTCAATCCGGGCGGCCTGCTATTCACATTTTCTTGCTCAGGCGCTGTTAGCCTCGAGCATTTTGAGCAAATGATCACTTCATCCGTTAGTGAGGCCTTGTCACATATGCAAGATCAAGAAACGAATTATCGAATCCTGCGGCGTTTGGCAGCGGGATTGGATCATCCAGTTCTGGCTAGTTTTCCGGAAGGGGAATACCTTAAAGGATTGCTACTCCAACGCACCCAATAATCGGTAAGATACTTGTTTAAACATTCTTTTTAAGAAATGACATCACGATGGCATTAATACCAGTAACGATTCTCACGGGATTTTTGGGCAGTGGTAAGACCACTTTGTTAAAACACATTTTGACCGGTGAGCATGGCAAAAAAATTGCTGTGATTGAAAACGAGTTTGGTGAAGAAAATATCGATAACGATATCCTAGTTCAAGATACGCAAGAGCAAATTGTGCAAATGAGCAATGGCTGCGTGTGCTGTTCGATTCGAGGCGATTTAGTTGAAGCATTAAATCAGCTATGGGAGCAGCGTAAGAGTAAAAAAATTCAGTTTGACCATGTGGTCATTGAAACGACTGGTGTGGCAAACCCCGGTCCGGTTGCGCAAACGTTTTTCATTGATGATGACATTGCTAATCATTACGTGTTAGATGCCGTTGTTACCCTTGTCGATGCTAAGCATGGACAGAAACAGCTTAATGAGCACGAGGAAGTTCAGCGCCAAGTTGGCTTTGCCGATCGCATCTTTATTACTAAAACAGACCTTACGAGCCCAGAAGAAATTGCGGCTCTAAAAAATCGGTTGATGCATATGAACCCAAGAGCACCCATCCAAACGATTACAAAGGGCGTGGTACCGCTCGATTCCGTCTTGGATTTGCGGGGATTTAATTTAAATGCCAAGCTCGATATTGATCCCCATTTTTTGGAAGAGGATGATCACGATCACAGCGAATGTGGTCACGATCACCACCACGATCATGAGCATCACCATGGCCATGGCCACAATCATCACAACCACCATGGGCATACCGATCGGATTCAATCATTTGTTTTTAAAAGCGATAAACCGTTCGATCACCGCAAGTTGGAGGATTTTTTGGGGGGCGTCTTATCTGTATTTGGGGAGAAGATGTTGCGCTACAAAGGCGTCTTGTATGTGAAGGGTTCAGCCCGCAAGGTGGTTCTTCAGGGCGTTCATGAAATGATGGGTAGTGATTTGGCTGGCCCATGGGGGGCAGAGGCTAAACAAACTCGGATGGTATTCATTGGAATTGATCTGCCAAAAGATACTTTGCTGGCCGGTTTGGAAGGCTGCTTGGCTAACTAATTGAATTAATTGAATTACTGTACAATGCGCCGCCACGGTTGTATTTAAATAGCCATTGAAACTTTTATAGAAAGCGTAATAATGCTCCCTTAAAAGTGCAATTAAGTGACTTTTAGTAGTAACCCTGATTGGCGATATTGCCCTGGGGTTTAAGGTGTTGATTATTTGGAGCGAAGGAAAAACCATGACGACAAAAGAAGCGAGTACCAAAGCGAAGTCTGCTGAGCCCAGTAAGAAAGCTTCTGGATCGTCCGCTAAAGGCGCCCCCCTAACTGAGGCCGAATTACTAAAGATGTCTGAAAAGGACTACATGAATGCCGCTCAGTTGGAGTTCTTTCGCACCAAATTGCAAACGCTCAAAGAAGATATTTTGAAGCACGCTAGCGAAACGACTGAGCACTTACGTGAAAACATACTGGTCCCCGATCCCGCTGATCGGGCGACGATTGAAGAAGAGCACGCATTAGAGCTCCGAACCCGAGATCGTGAGCGTAAGCTCTTAAAGAAGGTTGAGCAAGCGCTAGCAAGGATTGAGTCGGGTGACTATGGATGGTGCGAAGAAACCGGTGAGGCGATTGGCTTATCGCGCCTAATCGCTCGTCCAACCGCTAATCTCTCACTTGAGGCCCAAGAGCGTCGTGAGCTGCGCCAAAAGTTATTTGGTGAATAGGATTTCTATTCATCATGACTAAAGCAGTACCAACACTCGCCGACATTCCGCCATTGTTGAAGGCCGAGATTTTGGCCGAGGCCCTGCCCTACATTCGGCAATACCATGGCAAAACCATTGTGATTAAGTATGGCGGTAACGCCATGGTTGAAGAGCGTCTCAAGGAGAGCTTTGCGCGCGATGTGATTTTGCTAAAGCTAGTTGGCATGAACCCGGTCGTCGTTCATGGTGGTGGCCCGCAAATTGATGAAGCCCTTAAGAAAATTGGCAAGACCGGCACCTTTATTCAGGGAATGCGGGTTACCGATGAAGAGACCATGGAAGTGGTTGAGTGGGTATTGGGCGGCGAGGTACAGCAGGACATCGTGATGCTAATTAATCATTTTGGTGGTCAGGCCGTTGGTTTAACTGGCAAAGACGGTGGTTTGATTCATGCCAAGAAAATGATGGTTCCGAATGAGCAAACTCCCTCAGGCGCACCAATCGATTTAGGATTTGTCGGTGAAATTGAATCGATTAATCCGGCTGTGGTGAAAGCCTTACAAGATGATGCATTTATTCCAGTCATTTCACCGATTGGTTTTAGTGAAGAGGGTCAAGCTTATAACATCAATGCGGATTTGGTTGCGGGCAAAATGGCCGAAATTCTCAAAGCTGAGAAATTGGTGATGATGACCAATATACCGGGCGTGATGGATAAATCCGGCAAGCTCTTGACCGATTTGAGTGCACGTGAGATCGATGCACTATTTGCCGACGGTACGATTTCCGGGGGTATGCTTCCTAAAATTTCGTCTGCACTAGATGCTGCCAAGAGCGGCGTGAACTCGGTCCATATTATTGATGGGCGGATTGAGCACTCCCTACTCTTAGAAATTCTGACGGAACAAGCTTTTGGTACCATGATACGTTCTAGATAAAAAAATAATCATGAACAGCAGCGGTAGCCCTCTTCATCAAGACTCAGCTTCTGAGATTAGCGGGGGCGAGACCAAGACTCGTAAGCGTCCACGCCCGGGCGAGCGTCGTTTACAAATTCTGCAAATTTTGGCCGAGATGCTGCAAAACCCAAACGGCGATCGCGTCACCACAGCTGCTTTGGCTGCCAAGATCGGCGTTTCAGAGGCCGCGCTCTATCGACATTTTGCTAGTAAGGCGCAAATGTTTGAGGGTTTAATTGCATTTATCGAGCAAACCATTTTTGGCCTGATTAATCAGATTAATCAAAAAGAGGAATTGGGCATTGCACAAGTGAAGGGGATGGTGCAAATGCTCTTGGTTTTTGCTGAGAAAAATCCTGGCATGGTGCGTGTTTTATTGGGCGACGCTTTGTTGCAGGAGGACGAGCGCTTACAAGAGCGCATCAATCAAGTTTTGGATCGTGTTGAAACATCCTTAAAGCAATCATTGCGGATTGCACAAAGTCAACATCAGGATGGAGCGGCTACCGATACAGCCAGCTTGCAGTCCGCGCTACTGATGAGTTATGTGATTGGTCGCTGGCATCGCTTTGCTCGGAGCGGTTTTAAGAAGTTGCCCAGCGAAGGAATTGAGCCAAGTCTACGAATTCTGCTTACTGCATGAGTGAGCTGCATCTTTTAAAGAAAACCTATCATTTTGATGCACCGCTAAGGTTGCAAAGTGGCGCTAGCATTGATCAATACGATTTAGTTGTTGAGACTTATGGACGACTGAATGCAAATGCTAGCAATGCGGTTCTGATTTGCCATGCGCTGAATGCATCGCATCACGTTGCCGGGATTGATCCAGACAATGCTGATGAGTTGGGCTGGTGGGACAATATGGTTGGGCCTGGTAAGCCAGTCGATACCAATCACTTTTTTGTGATTGGGGTAAATAATCTTGGTTCGTGTTTTGGCTCAACGGGCCCGATGAGCATCGATCCACAAACCAATGAACCTTATGGGGCTCGTTTTCCGGTACTAACCGTTGAGGATTGGGTCAATGCACAAGCACGTCTAGCCGATCAAATGGGCATTCAAAAGTTTGCGGCGGTTATGGGGGGTAGTCTAGGTGGTATGCAGGCCATGTCATGGGCGATTCAATATCCAGAGCGCGTTGCCCATTGCGTGGTGATTGCCTCCACGCCAAAGCTTAGCGCACAAAATATCGCATTTAATGAAGTTGCGCGCAATGCAATTTTGTCAGACCCTGATTTTTATGGGGGCGATTATTACAAGCATGGGGTCGTTCCCAAGCGCGGCTTGCGCTTAGCGCGGATGGTGGGACATATTACGTATCTCTCGGATGACGATATGGCCGAAAAGTTTGGGCGCGATTTGCAACGTTTAGCTGGCGCGCCAGACGAATATCGTTTTAGTTTTGATGTGGAGTTTGCCGTTGAGAGTTATTTGCGCCATCAGGGCGATAAGTTCTCTGGGTATTTTGATGCCAATACGTATTTGTTAATTACGCGAGCTCTGGACTATTTTGATCCAGCAAAACGTCATCAGGGGGATTTGAGCCAAGCCCTAGCGCATGCTAATGCTAAATTTTTATTCATCATTTTTTCAACGGACTGGCGTTTTTCGCCCGATCGTAGCCGCGAAATCGTGCAAGCCTTACTTAATAACAAAGCAGATGTGAGCTATGCTGAAATTGATGCGCCGCATGGACATGACGCATTCTTACTCAATAATGAGCGCTACCATCGCTTAGTTCGAGCCTATTTTGCGACGATGGCGGAGGCGCAATGCAATTAAGATCCGATTTTGATGCGATCGCCAATTGGGTTGAAACAAACAGCTCGTTACTAGACCTGGGTTGTGGTGATGGATCGTTCCTCGAGTTTATTCGTGCAAAGCGTCAAGCGATTACTTATGGTGTTGAAATTAAAGATAGCGCGGTATTGGCGTGTGTGGAAAAGGGCTTAAATGTAATTCAGCAAGATTTGGAGGGTGGTTTGGCACTTTTCAAGGATCAGAGTTTTGATACTGTCGTCTTATCACAGACCTTGCAGACGATTCATCAAACCGAGCGTATTTTGCGGGAGGTGGTTCGCGTCGGAAAACAATGCGTTGTCTCTTTTCCAAACTTTGGACACTGGTCGCATCGCTACGCAGTCGCTTTGGGCCGCATGCCGGTTTCAAAATCCTTGCCCTATGAGTGGTTCAATACCCCCAATGTACGAGTTCTGACCATTGCTGATTTTGAAGCCCTGGCCCACAAATTAGGAATTGAGATTCTGGGGCGGGTTGTTTTGCATCATGGCAAGACGGTCCACTGGCTACCTAATTTATTTGGTAGCTTAGCAATCTACCGCGTGCGTGGAGCTAAATAGCATTCGCTCCTGGTTGAATGATTTACGGGTCTATCTTGAGTGGCCCAGCATTCGTATTTTCTTTCTAGGATTCTCGGCCGGCCTGCCACTTCTCTTGGTATTGGGTACCTTAAGTTTTCGTCTAAGAGAGCTTGGCATTGATCGCAGCACCATTGGTTATTTATCGTGGGTTGGCCTGTTTTATGCCGGTAAGTGGCTTTGGGCCCCATTGGTAGACCGGGTGCCAATTCCTGGAGTCACAAAATACTTAGGACGTCGGCGCAGTTGGTTGCTATTCGCTCAAGCGCTCATCATGATTGGTCTAGTTGGCATGGCCATGAATGATCCCAAGCAAGATTTACAGGTCATTATTTGGTTTGCATTATTAGTCGCCTTTGCTTCAGCCACCCAAGACATTGCACTTGATGCCTTTCGGATCGAGTCGGCAAAGGCAGAGTACCAGGCTGCTTTGGCGGCTAGCTATCAAACGGGTTATCGCTTGGCGATGATTTGGGCAGGAGCGGGCGCATTGTGGCTGGCAGCGCGCGCCGAAGAAAGCGCCAGCCTCTACTTTGCCAACGCCTGGCAATTTGCGTATTTGGTAATGGCATTGTCGATGGGGGTTGGTGTGATTACCACCTTACTGAGTCCTGAGCCCCAAATGGTTCAGCTACCCAAAGCGCGCTCGGCAGGCGAGTGGTTGCACCAAACCCTGATTCAACCCTTTGCGGACTTCATTAGTCGATATCGTTGGCATGCTCTTTTAATTCTGGCACTCATTGCCGTCTACCGCATCAGCGATGTTGTGATGGGCATTATGGCGAACCCGTTTTATGTGGATATGGGCTATACCAAGGATGAGGTGGCAGCCGTTACTAAAGTATTTGGGGTCATCATGACTTTAGTCGGCGCGTTTGTGGGCGGGATTCTGGCGCTGCGTTTTGGCGTGATGCGCATTTTATTTTTAGGAGCCATTCTCTCGGCGGCCAGCAATCTTCTTTTTGCGTGGCTAAGCACGCGCGGCCATGATCTCACCGGTTTAGTTTGGGTGATCTCCGCCGATAATCTGAGCTCCGGTATCGCTTCGGCTGCGTTTATCGCTTACCTTTCTTCATTAACCAATGTTCAATATTCAGCAACGCAATACGCATTATTTAGTTCGATGATGCTGTTGCTGCCAAAATGGTTAGCTGGATTTTCTGGAGTCTATGTCGATCGCTTTGGCTACGAAAGTTTCTTTATCTCAACCGCATTGATTGGCATCCCAGTCCTCATCTTGATTGGGATCGCTATTCGGATGCAGATTAAAGCGCCCAATCATATTCAATCGTAAGCGGCGCATGGTCTGAGAAGCGCTGATTTTTATAAATACTAGCCTTCTTAGCGGACTTGCCAAACTCTGGTGTGGCGATTTGATAATCAATGCGCCACCCTACATTCTTGGCATACGCTTGGCCTCGTTGACTCCACCAGGTATAACAAGTATCACTTGCATGGGGCTCGAGATGTCGATAGACATCCATATACCCTTCTTCAGTAAACAGCCTGGTTAGCCAGGCGCGCTCTTCCGGTAAGAACCCTGAATTTTTTAAATTACCTTTCCAGTTTTTAAGATCAATCTCGTGATGCGCAATATTGACATCCCCACATAAAACAATTTGCCGCCCTTTGTTTCGAAGCTTGATGAGGTGGGGTAAAAACGCATCTAGAAAACGAAATTTTGCTTCTTGTCGTTCGGGAGAACTGGACCCAGAGGGCATGTAGACCGAAATCACTGACAGGGAGCCGATCGAGATTTCGACATAGCGCCCTTCGGCATCAAATTCAGGGTTACCAAATCCAATTTGTAAATCATCGATGGGGTGGGGCGTGAAGATCCCGGCGCCGCTATACCCTTTTTTCTCGGCATAATGAAAATAGGCATTTAGTCCATCGGGTGAGAGGATTGTGCTTTCTAGATCAGCTTCTTGAGCCTTGAGTTCTTGCACGCAGATAAAATCAGCACGCTGATCGTGCATCCACTCCATAAAGCCTTTTTTGGCTGCTGAGCGAATGCCATTGAGATTGGCAGAAATGATGCGTAACATACAGGCCTATGAGTGTAAATTCAGAACAAATTCAATCGGACTTTATTCAATTCGCGCTTGAGGCAAAAGTATTGTCCTTTGGCGAGTTTAAAACGAAGGCTGGGCGACTGTCCCCCTATTTTTTTAATGCCGGACTCTTTAATGATGGTGCACATCTGGGAAGGCTGGGTGAGTTTTATGCCCAAGCACTCCTTGGATCCAAAATTGATTTTGATATGCTCTTTGGGCCCGCATACAAGGGCATTACTTTGGCGGCGAGTACGGCAATTGCACTAGCGCATGCCGGTCGTAATACCCCGTTTGCCTATAACCGCAAAGAGGCCAAAGATCACGGCGAAGGCGGAACCCTGATTGGTGCTCCGGTTCATGGTCGGGTTGTCATTATTGACGATGTGATTTCAGCGGGCACCTCGGTGCGTGAGTCGGTTGATTTAATTGAGCGGGTCGGTGCCAAGCCCTGCGCGGTATTAATTGCACTCGATCGTATGGAAAAATCCGGAGACGCAGTCAATATTGGGCAATATTCTGCGGTCCAAAGTGTCGGACAAGAATTTGGTTTACCAGTAATTGCAATCGCTAATTTGGATAGCCTGATGCGTTTTTTACAACAATCGCATGATCAGCAATTGCAAACGCATCTACCCGCAGTTCAAAATTACCGGGCTCGATACGGGATTTAAAGCGTATCTAAATCGATTTCGCCCTGATACACGGTTTGAGTGGGCCCACGCATCAAAACGGGGGCGTGGGGATTTTTAAAGCCATCCCACAAAATTTCGAGTTCTCCGCCACGGGTACTTACCTTTACTGGGGAGTCCAGTAGTCCGCGGCGAATGCCCGATACCACCGCAGCACACGCTCCGGTACCGCACGATAGGGTCTCGCCCGCTCCACGTTCATAGACTCGCAAGCGAATTGTGTGGCGATCAAGAACTTGCATAAAGCCAGCATTGACTCGATTTGGAAAGGCGGGATGCGACTCAATCAGCGGACCATCGATTAATACCGGCGCACTATCAATATCCTCAACCACTTGAATGGCATGGGGGTTGCCCATGGATAAAGCTGCAATCCAGTCGGCATGTGCGCCGCTATTGCGACTCAGTGGGAGTGCATAAAGGGTTTCGTGTAATTCTTGTTTACTTGTCAGGCCCGAGGGAATAAATGGAATATCGTCAGAGTTAAAGATGGGGCTACCCATATCAACTTCTACATAGCCATTAGCTAAGCGTTTGAGGCTTAGAAGACCATTACGCACTTCAACTCGGATTTGATCTTTAGTGCTAAGACCTTCCTCATGAACAAAACGCACAAAGCATCTTGAACCATTACCGCATTGCTCGACTTCGCCCCCATCTGCATTCAAGATACGGTATTTAAAATCAACATCTGGCAGACTACTTTTTTCCACGAGCAAGATTTGATCGGCCCCGATACCTAGTTGGCGATGTGCTAATTTTCGCCAAATCGTTGGGGTAATCGATCGAATGTCTTGGCGAGTCGCATCAATCACAATAAAGTCATTGCCGGCGCCATGCATTTTGGTAAAGCGTAATCGGGTCATAACATGCGTTTAGAGTATGTGAGGCTAATCATACAAGCTTGCTTCACCTGGCGGGCGATATTTGAAGCGCTTATGAACCCAATAGTATTCAGCCGGGCGTTTACGAATTTCTTCTTCAAAGTAATGATTTAATCGCGCAGTGTCAGATACTGGATCATCGCTAGGAAAATTTGGTAAGGCTTTATGGATTTTGCAAATGTATTTACTCTTGTCCGCATTCAGCGTTGTGATCATCAAACATACTTCCGCACTACATGCTTTTGCTAGACGCGATATCGCAGTGATTGTATTAGTTGGAATACCAAAGAAGGGAACAAAAACCGAGTCTTTAGGGCCAAGATCAATATCGGGCGCAATGACGACAAAATTACCTTTACGAATCTCTCGAATTAAATCAAAGAGTCGGTTCTGACGATTAATTGATTTAGCACCAAAGCGGTTGCGCCATTCAATGATTTTTTGGTTAAAAAATGGGTTTTTCATGTTCTGATATAAACCCGCTCCGCGCTGCCAGCCATTTTTTTCTCCAAGGGCAGAAAGTGCCATGAATCCGCATTCAAAGCCGACAAAGTGGGGGATGACCAAAATCCGAGGCTTGTTATCGCCCAGAGGAATTTCGCTCTCAATGTCGACCATCGAGAAAATTTGTTCTGCACTGCCAAGCCAAACACGGCTGCGCTCAATGACTGCGCGCCCCAAGAGGCGCCAGTGTTGATTGGCTAAGATTTGTATTTGATGGGGACCGAGATTTGGAAAACACAGTTCTAAATTACGAAGAACTACATATTTACGTTGGTGAGGTAGACGCCCAAATACTGATCCGAGGGCGTACCCAATTTGAACGGTCCACGTGTAGGGCAGGAAAGCAAAAAGCCTCAGAATGCTCAGGCCAATGTAATTGAGAAGGGTGTGTAGCCAGCTCATCAAATAATTTACTCTTGGGGTGGAAGCTCAGCGCCCTCCGGGTGTTTATAACGGTTGTATGACCAAATAAATTGCTCAGGAGCCTCAAGAATGACCGCTTCAATCGCTTCGTTCATTTGGGTAGCTGCCTGATGGGGATCCTCTGAAAATGCCTTTAGGCGTTGCGCTTTAATGATCCAGCCTTGACCAAGTGATTTGCGAATGGCTGAGAACAAGATGACGGGGGTTTGATTGCGATTCGCTAACCGAGCTGGCAGGGGGGTCGTATAAGCGTAGCGATTAAAAAACTTCACCCACACCCCATCACCGCCACTGGGCACTTGATCCGGAAGAATGCCAATCGCCTCGCCTTCTTGAAGGGCTTTGACCATTTTTCGGACTCCTTGCAGATTGGTGGGTACAAAGTGCATATTGGGATAGGCGCGTTGCTCCTCAATTAGATCATTTAGCCACTCTTGACGAGCCGGACGATACAAAATGGTAGCCGGAAAATGATTGGCTAATATGCGGGGGATGATTTCAAAGCCGCCCAGGTGGGGTGTGAGCATCACCAAGCCCTTGCCCTCTTGAACCGCTTGATCGACTGGGCTCCAGTCCTGGACGTCAGCACGTGATAGCGCCTTTTTAGGGTTATGCCAGATCCAAAGACTATCGATAAAAAGCATGCCAGAAGCTGCGGCAGCCCTCCATGGATGAGTTGTTCTACCATGAAGCTGCATTGCATGGCGATAGTTTTCTTGAAATAGGCCACGAAAATGAGAGAAAAAGGTGTAGGCCACAATCCCGCCTAAGCCACCCAGAATCTGGGCCAAACTCAAGGGGAGGCTGGCGACACCTTTTAGAATGAAATGCAAGGCCCAATGTGACATGTGCTAATGATATTCAATTCAAAATGGGGTTTGGCGGCCTGTTCTTAGATGCGCTAGAATTTGGCTATTCGCCGAGTTAAAGACAACTTGCGGGGCGAATTAAAAAAATCTGCTAAAGCGTCGCCGTTGTATTCCCCGGCACGTGGTGTTGTCAGTGCTTAATTAAATGGAGAATAGAATGGCTAACGATTATTTCTTTACCTCAGAATCGGTTTCTGAAGGACATCCCGATAAAGTTGCAGACCAGATCTCAGATTCGATCTTAGATGCTATTTTGGCGCAAGATCCAAAGGCACGCGTTGCTGCTGAGACACTTTGCAATACTGGCTTAGTAGTTCTGGCCGGTGAAATCACCACCAATGCCAATGTTGATTACATTCAAGTAGCGCGCAATACCCTGCGCGAGATTGGTTATGACAACACTGAATATGGTATCGATTACAAGGGCTGCGCAGTTTTAGTAGCTTATGACAAACAAAGCCCAGACATTGCGCAAGGCGTTGATAAAGCGCACGATGATGGCTTGGATCAAGGTGCGGGCGATCAGGGCCTAATGTTTGGTTACGCTTGCGATGAGACCCCTGAGCTAATGCCCTTACCAATTTATTTGTCACACCGTTTGGTGGAGCGCCAATCTCAATTGCGTCGTGACGGGCGCCTAAATTGGCTGCGCCCCGATGCAAAATCCCAAGTGACCTTGCGCTATGTCGATGGAAAGCCCGACTCGATTGATACGGTGGTGCTATCGACACAGCATGCCGCGGATATTCCCTTGGAGAAATTACGTGAAGCGGTGATCGAAGAAGTAATCAAGCCAGTTTTGCCTAAGCATTTAATCAAGGGCGACATTAAATATTTGGTGAACCCAACCGGCCGTTTTGTGATTGGTGGCCCGCAAGGCGATTGCGGCCTCACCGGACGCAAAATTATTGTGGATACCTACGGTGGCGCAGCTCCTCATGGTGGCGGTGCGTTTTCTGGGAAAGATCCGTCCAAGGTTGATCGATCGGCTGCCTATGCTGGTCGCTATGTAGCCAAGAATGTGGTGGCTGCTGGTTTGGCCAGTAAATGCCTCATTCAGATCTCATATGCGATTGGTGTGGCTCGTCCTACATCGGTCATGGTTAGCACCTTTGGTACTGGCAAGATTGCCGACGAGCAGATTGCAAAACTCGTATCGGAGCATTTTGATCTTCGTCCGAAGGGTATTGTAAAAATGCTGGATCTGTTGCGCCCTATTTATAAAAAGACCGCTGCATATGGCCATTTTGGCCGCGAGGAGCCTGACTTCACATGGGAGCGCAAGGACAAGGCAGCCGCTTTGAGGGCTGCGGCAGGCCTCTAGCCTAAAATTGATTACAATTTAGGCAAATCCTTCAAGGAGCGTTGCAAGGGGCGAACCGTCGCCCCCCAGGCTTGAAGGGGAGTTACCCAGTAACTTCATTGCAACTGCGCTCGCTAACCCGAATGCTAGTGGTTAGCGAGTCAATACTGGCTCTGCTGGCATTCTTTAGCTGGAGCTATTCATGAATACCGTAGCTGATTTAAAGTTAAATGGCGATTTTGCAATTGCCGATATTGGTTTGGCCGATTTTGGTCGCAAAGAAATCAAAATTGCTGAAACCGAGATGCCTGGTTTGATGGCGATTCGTGAAGAGTTTGCTGCTAAGCAGCCATTGCGCGGCGCGCGTATCACCGGATCGCTGCACATGACTATTCAGACAGCAGTGCTGATTGAGACGCTTGAGGCCTTGGGCGCCGAAGTGCGTTGGGCCTCATGCAATATTTTTTCAACACAAGACCATGCCGCCGCCGCGATCGCTGCAAATGGTACCCCAGTATTTGCGATTAAAGGTGAGACCCTCGAGCAGTATTGGGATTTCACTCACAAGATCTTTGAGTGGGCAGACGGCGGTTACAGCAATATGATCTTAGATGACGGTGGTGATGCAACCTTATTGCTGCATCTGGGTAGTAAGGCCGAAAAAGATCTGGCTGTTCTGAATCATCCGACGAGCGAAGAGGAACGTATTCTCTTCGCGGCCATTAAGAGTAAATTGGCGATCGACCCAACATGGTACTCAACCCGGTTAGCGAAGATTAATGGCGTTACCGAAGAAACCACAACAGGTGTGCATCGTCTCTATCAAATGCATGCGAAGGGCGAATTGCATTTCCCAGCCATTAACGTCAATGACTCGGTTACCAAGAGTAAATTTGATAACTTGTACGGTTGCCGCGAATCTTTAGTCGATGCGATTAAACGCGCAACCGACGTCATGATTGCCGGCAAAGTTGCAGTGGTCGCTGGCTATGGTGATGTGGGCAAAGGCTCCGCTCAGGCATTGCGTGCACTCTCCGCTCAAGTATGGGTGACCGAAGTCGACCCGATCTGTGCGCTTCAGGCTGCAATGGAAGGATATCGTGTGGTCACGATGGAATATGCTGCCGATAAGGCCGATATTTTTGTGACCGCGACCGGTAACTATCATGTCATCACACACGATCACATGAAGAAGATGAAAGACCAGGCGATTGTGTGCAACATCGGTCACTTTGATAACGAAATTGATATTGCTGGTATTGAAAAATACCAATGGGAAGAAATTAAGCCTCAAGTTGATCATGTAATCTTCCCGGCAGCCAATGGTCTTCCAGAAAAGCGCCTCATTATTTTGGCCAAGGGCCGCTTAGTGAACTTAGGCTGCGGCACTGGACACCCTTCGTATGTCATGAGCTCATCGTTTGCTAATCAAGTGATTGCACAGATCGAGCTCTGGGGAGCGGCAGGAACGAACAAATACCCTGTCGGCGTCTATACCTTGCCTAAGCATTTAGATGAAAAAGTTGCTCGTTTGCAACTAAAGAAATTGAATGCACAGTTAACGGAGCTTTCGGATCAACAAGCTGCTTATATTGGCGTTAAGAAAGAAGGCCCATTTAAGCCTGAAACCTATCGTTACTAAAAGGCTAATGGGTCTGCTATGGAATTAAGCGTCGAGTTCTTCCCCCCCAAAACCCCGGAGGGGGAGGCGCGCTTGTTGCAAACGCGAGAGCGAATAACAACGGCATTGCAGCCCGCCTTTTACTCGGTGACCTTTGGTGCGGGTGGCTCGACTCAATCGGGAACCTTGCAGACGGTCGAAGCGATTCATCGGGCGGGAGAGGTAGTGGCTCCTCATTTATCCTGTGTCGGTAGTTCCAAAGAATTAATTACGAAGCTTCTTTCGCAATATAAGGCGTTGGGCATTAAACGAATTGTGGCGCTACGTGGTGATTTACCTTCTGGCATGGGTCAGTATGGCGAGCTGCAGCATGCCAATCAGTTGGTGGAATTTATTCGCCAAGAAACCGGTGACTGGTTTCATATTGAGGTGGCCGCTTATCCTGAAACTCATCCGCAGGCACAGTCGCCAAGTAAGGACATCGCCTACTTTGCCCAAAAAATTAAGGCCGGTGCTAACTCGGCGATTACCCAATACTTCTTTAATAGCGATGCGTATTTTCGGTTTGTAGACGACGCTTATCAATTGGGCGTTGATGTGCCTGTGGTTGCCGGCATTATGCCGATTACGAGTAGCACCCAATTGCTGCGTTTTTCAGATGCATGCGGCGCAGAAATTCCACGCTGGATTCGTTTACGTCTTTTGGCATATGGTGATGACAGCGCTTCGATCAAGGCCTTTGGTGAGGATGTGGTGAGCACATTGTGCGAGCAACTCATCGTTGCAGGAGTGCCAGGGCTGCATTTTTATTCCTTAAATCAAGCAGAACCCGTGATCCGCATTGCCCAGAATCTGCAATTGGACCAAGCCTCTAAGACTTAATCGAGTTTCGATAGATTCCAGTATTCGTGATCACCAGATCTAGTGCTTGGTCATGAGCCTCGGGAGTCCAGCGATCAAGACCTAGCGCTTGCCAGTCAAACGCAATGCCAACCGTTGTAAATCGATGCCCTGCTTGCTTTAAAGAAGCAATAGTGCGATCAAAATAGCCTCCTCCATAGCCAAGCCGCCAGTATCGATTCTGATAATTCAGCCATCCAACACAGGGGATTAGAATGCAGTCGGGGTTCTTGGCTTGTACACCGCTTGCAGTCGGATCGGGTTCGGCAATCCCATAGGCATTGTGAACCAGGGGGTCTGAGTCCGACCAGGTATAAAAACTCAATTGCCGATCGGCTCTAACTTTAGGTAACAAGAGGTATCGATCCGAGTTCGAGGATTGCCACTCTCGCAGGGGCTCGCGCAGATCAAGTTCATCACGATAGGGCCAGCAAAATGCAATGGCTTGATACGTCTGTGCTTCTTGGAGTAGAAATTGATGAAAATGCGATAAAAAATGGGTGTATGCAGAATCAAATTGGGGGGATCGAGCAAATGACGCGCGCTGACTCAAAAGATCCTGTCGAATTTGATGAATAGGGGTATGCATGGCACTTATTATCGGGTGAAAATAGCAAAATGAACCGAAATTTTGCTTTTATGCCAAAACACCCGATCAAGCACTTTCTTCTTTTGGCGATCCTAGTGCTTTGCTTGGGTGCCTGGGAAAGCGGCTTTGCTAAAAAGCCGAATGTCAGCAAATCTTCCCCGGGCCAGCCCGCTCCTTATGAGCTCACCGAAGCGGATAAATTATTTATTGAGTTACGCGATGCCGCGCGGCGTAATGATGTACCAAAAACTCAACAGCTCTCAGCGCAATTAAGTAACTATCCGGATACGGATTATGTCCGGTATTTTCGAATCAAGCCGCAAATGTTTGATAAAGGAAATGAAGCAAGAGCTGATTCCTCGGTTGATGAGGAGGTTGGCGCTTTTCTAAAAACCTATGAGGGGACTGCGATCGGCGATCGGATGCGCAACGATTGGTTATTGGTTCTTGGTAAACGGAAAGATTGGGCTCAGTTTGATCAGGAATATCCTAAATTTGTCTTGGATGACGATACCAATGTGAAGTGTTATGCCCTTCATTCACGACTTGTAAAGCAAGAAGACGCAAAGCGTGTTGGTCAAGATACACTCAAAATCATGGTTGATCCACGCCAGTTTGGGTTGGCTTGCCAAGAGTTGGTGCCGGCATTAGTCCAGGCAAATGGTCTGTCCAACTCTCAGGCCAGAGCGCTTGGTCGCGCTGCTGCTGAAATGAATTTTGAAACCGCAGGGCGACGTATTGGCGGAGAAGATCCGATTGCCAGTATTGTGCGCAGTGCAAGAGCAGACTCAAGTAAAACCTACCGTGACTTCTTGCAAACTAGCTTACGCTATAACAAAGAAGATCAAGCGATGGCATGGGGTGTGATTGGGCAATTTTTAGCAAAACGCCTAGATCGAAATGCCTATGATGCATATCGACGCCAACAGCAATTAGGTTTTAATTCCTTACTATCCGCAGAAACTCAGGAATGGAAAGTTCGTACAGCTTTACGGGCCCACGATTGGCAGCTGGTGCGTGAGTCGATTGAATCGATGAATCCGGTCGTTCGTCAGCGTGATCCTGCATGGACCTATTGGTACGGAAGATCGTTGAAAGAATTGGGAGACCCTGAGAAAGCCAATGCGCAGTTTCAATTACTCGAAGACCAATTTAGTTTTTATGGACAGTTAGCGCGCGAGGAGCTCGGTAAGCCGATTGTGATTCCGCCCAAAGTGAAAGTTAGCGACGGGGAAATTAAGGAGATGGGGAAGCGCCCTGGGTTTACTCGGGCTGAGCGTTTTTATGCCATGAACCTTCGCTTTGAAGGAAATCGTGAGTGGAACTGGGAGTTACGGGGCATGAGCGATCGCCAATTACTAGCTGCCGCAGAATATGCCAAACGTATCCATTTATATGATCGTACGGTCAATACGGCCGATCGCACAAAAGGTGAGCATGATTTTGCCCTGCGCTACCCCACCCCTTTTAAAGATCAGCTCAGTCCGATTGCTAAGAATATTGATTTGAACTTAGCCTGGGCTTATGGTTTGATCCGTCAAGAGTCTCGTTTCATTACCAACGCCTCATCATCGGTGGGTGCTTCGGGTTTGATGCAGGTGATGCCCAATACCGCCAAGTATGTTGCTAAGAAAATTGGTATGAATTCCTATACCAACGAACGTCTTAAAGAAACGCAAACGAATTTGACCTTAGGAAGCCATTACTTAAATATGGTTTTAAAAGACCTTGATGACTCTTGGGTATTGGCATCCGCCGCCTACAATGCTGGCCCATCTCGGCCAAAATCGTGGCGAGAAAGGTTAAACCAATCCACTGAGGGGGCAATTTTTGTGGAATCGATTCCTTTTAATGAGACTCGTACCTACGTGAAGAATGTGCTTGCCAATGCGAGCTACTATTCGCTTTTAATGGATGGGCAAACTACTCCCATGAAACAACGGCTTGGAGTGATTGCGCCTAAAACTGCTGTATTAAGTGAACTACCATGAAACATGACATTTTATTAATTGGTGGGAGCGGCTTTGTTGGTAAAGCCATTAGCCAGAAGCTACAAAGTAAAGGCTACTCCGTCTTGATTCCATCGCGGCGTTATAGCGCCATGCGAGACCTTCGGCTCTTACCCAGTGTGACCTTAGTTGAGGCGGATGTAAATCAGCCTAGAGTCATTGAGCGATTATGCGGAGATGTAAAGCCACACGGGGCGGTAATCAACCTAGTTGGTATCTTGCAAGATCAAGTAGCAAAACCATATGGCCCTGGTTTTAAAAGAGCCCATGTGGATTTGCCTCAGGCAATCATCGAGGCCATGAAAGCCAAGCAACTCAAACGCTATCTGCATATGAGTGCTTTAGGTGCCGACTCGAATGGTCCCTCAATGTACCAACGCAGTAAGGGTGACGGTGAGAATCGGGTGCGAGCCAGCGGTTTAGATTGGACCATTTTTAGACCATCGGTCATTTTTGGAGAGCACGATCAGTTCATTAATACCTTTGCTAATCTAGCGAAGCTATTCCCGGTGATTCCATTGGCGTATTCACATGCCAAGTTTCAGCCAGTGAGCGTTAATGATGTTGCTAGTGCGTTTGTCATGGCCCTAGCTCACCCCAGTACTATTCATCAGACCTATGATTTGGTGGGTCCCGAGGTGTTCACGATGAAACAGTTGGTTGAATTTGCGGCTCGCAAAGCGGGTAAGGATCGTCTCATCATTTCTTTGCCCAATTGGGCTGGATACCTACAGGCCTTGGCATTTGAATTTGGCCCTGGCCCGACCTTAATGTCACGTGACAATATTGCCTCCATGAGTATTCCCAATATATTGCCTGCGGGTGGAAAAGACGCTTTGGTTGATGAGTTTAGGATTACCAAACAGCGTATTGAGAGTTTGTTAACTTGAAGATTTATCAAGTTGGCGGTGCGGTGCGGGACCGTTTGCTTGGAAAAGCGGTTCATGATATTGATTACGTGGTGGTTGGAAGCACAGCCGATGAAATGATGCAAAAAGGATTTCGGCCAGTGGGTAGTCATTTCCCGGTGTTTTTGCATCCCATCACGAATGCCGAATATGCCTTAGCTAGGACGGAACGCAAAACAGCACCAGGCCACCAAGGCTTTACTTTTCATGCAGACCCAAGTGTGACCCTAGAGGAGGATCTGCAAAGACGCGACTTGACCATCAATGCGATGGCCCAGGCAGTCAATGAAGTCGGTGAGCCAGCCGGGGAGATCGTCGATCCCTATGGTGGTCAGGCTGATCTGAGGGCGGGCGTATTGCAGCACGTCTCAAATGCTTTTTTAGAGGATCCTTTAAGGGTATTGCGCGTCGCCCGATTTGCGGCACGTTTTCCAGATTTTCATATTGCGCCCGAGACGTTCGTTTATATGAGACGAATGGTTGATGCGCTTGAATTAGAAACCTTATCAAAGGAGCGCATCTGGCAAGAGCTAGCGCGCGCCATGGAAGAAACAGAGCCACTCCGGTTTATCGAAACACTTAATCACTGCAATGCCCTAGCGGATGTTTTGCCAGCTGGCTTTGAGAAACAGTGGCATCAGGAAAATGTTCAAAAGAGTATTCGGCATGCAATGCATTTGGTTGTCGCGGCGTACCCCGAGTTAAATCAGCGTATCGCCTGTTTATTAAGAACCATCCCTCCTGCTGAAATCCAGGAGTGGGCTCGCAGGTCCAAGTGGCCTAATGAGATTGCCGAATATTGCCAGATTGCTGCAGATTTTGAGTCAGCGCACTCTAAATTAATTCCTATGGATATCCTGGCATTTTTTAATCGGACTGACTTATGGAGAAAGCCTCAGCGCATCAGTGAAGCGCTCACTCTTTTTGAGGTTCTAGGTATTGATGTGGCAGTTTGGCAAAAGCTAATTAGTAAATTGATGGGTATTGATGCCGGACAAATTGCGAAGTCTGTAAGCCAACGCTCAAACACCAATGAGTTAGGTAAAGCAATTCATGTGGAGCTTGAGAGGGTGCGCCTCTTCACCATTCAAGAGGCACTATCTCAATAAACCCGGTTACGACCCCCAAAGCCGGGGAGTGCATAGAGGTCCAAATCAAGACCCTCTAAGCGTTTACCAAAAGCCAGTACTTTAAAGAGTTCCCCCATTTCCGCCTCCGAGATTAATTTCTGTATCCCATTGGATATGGCGATCATCTGCTGAGGGTCGCGTGGATCGGATTGCTGCAATACTAAATCGGTAATGCCAGCATCCAATAAGTACGATGCTTGGCTAGAAAAAAATGACTGAGCATTTTCCTTATTCTCAATTGAATGCAAAAGGTTCGAGAAATTAATGTGGCATGTTATGTCTGATATTCCCGGTAGGGCCAGAACATTAGTTAGCGCTTGATGACGGTAGTGCGCCATGAGTGTGCCGGTATTTCGTTGGGGATGGTAATACTCGTGTTGATGAAAACCATAGTCAATCATCAGTAATAAACCCTGTTCGAGTCGATCAATCACTTTTGTAAACCAAGCCTCAGCCTGAGGGTGGATTTCGGTTGTGTACCCATCGCTAGCGCAGTCGATCAATGGCTGAACCTCTAGTTTTTCTCCGGGTACAGATATAAGAAATTGATCAGGCTCTGCTCCAAGCCCCACCCCGGCATAGTGCCAGGCATGGTTTTGATACACAATACGCTCACAGGGAATCGCGTCGAGCACTTCATTCCCAAGAATGACGCCATGAAAAGACGGCAACACTTCTGAATGCCACAGGCAACGCGTTTTAATCCCATGGCTTTGGCAGGCGTCCTGGAGCAATGCCTTTTGACGTCCAATCAAATTTGGTGATACATCAATGATGTGATATTCATCAAGGTCAAAGCCACGACGGTGCAGATCCAATAGAATCGTCTTGGCGAGCTGCCCTGTCCCTGCGCCGATTTCGATGATGCGGGTCTGTTGTCTCTGCTTTCTTAATCCTTCTAGCACCGGCAGAATCGTATTCACGATGGTTTGGCCAAAAAATGGGCTGATTTCTGGGGCCGTTATGAAATCACCAGAGCGCCCAAATTTTTCTAGGGCGCTGGTGTAGTAACCAAGGCTTGGTTGATACAGGGCGAGCTCCATATAGCGTGAAAACGGAATCCAGCCGCCTTTTTCCCCAATTTCATGGGAAATTTTGGTCAGGATGGCTTTTAAATGCTCCGCTTGCGCCTGTGTCAGGTTAATATCCATAGCTCGCTAGTCTAAGTGAGTTTTTCCATAGCACATGAAAACAATGGCAGATCGGACAGTATTGGTCACGGGCGCAGCTAAGCGCCTTGGTCGAGAAATCGCCTTGTATTTTGCTCGTGAGGGCTGGAATGTCATTATTCATTATGGGCAATCCACCCAAGAGGCAAAAGCCGTAGTTGATGAGATTCATGGATTGGGGGTTAAGGCAATTGCGTTGCAGGCAAATTTGTTGCGCCCAGCAGAGACTGAATTTCTGATCAAAAAAAGTATCGACCAATTCTCAAGAATTGATTGCTTGATTAACAGTGCTGCGATTTTTGAATACGATCGGCCGAGCCAAGATGATCATCTAGTAAGCGCAGACCTGATTGAGCGGCATACTCAAATTAATCTAGCGGCTCCAGTACTGATGGCTCAAGCAATGTTTCGTCACCTCAAGTCTCAGCCAATTAGCAAAGACTTTGTTCCTGCAACGATTCAAATACTGGATCAAAAATTAATCAACTTAAATCCAGATTATTTTTCGTATACGCTTTCCAAAAGCGCGCTATTGACTGCAACCGAAATGATGGCCCGCGATTTCGCGCCATATATGCGCTCTGTTGGTTTAGCCCCAGGTATTACCCTGCCATCGGGCGATCAAAGTCAATCCGAGTTCGAGAAAGCCCATCAGGTCACTCCCTTGGGGCATTCATCTAGCGCGCAGGATATTGCGAGCGCCGCGTTTTTCTTAGCCAATGCCAATTCGATTACGGGCACCACGCTGTATGTCGATGGCGGACAACATTTACTAGCATCCGATCGCGATGTGATGTTCAAAATTAAACAATAGGTTCTATGCACTCCTTACTATCTCATCCAAGTCTGATTCATTGTCGACGCCTCTTTTTGAAAGATTACGAGGTTTATATCAATATTGGTGTACATGATTTTGAGAAGCGCGCTGAGCAGAGGGTGATCTTTAATGTCGAGATTTATGTTCCCTTAGAGCTAAATACCCCGAAGCAAGATCGCTTAGAAGAGGTACTTGATTACGATTTCATTCGCAAAACCATTGCAGAGCGCGTTAAGCGCGGCCATATTCATTTACAAGAAACCCTCTGCGATGAAATCGTGGCAGCAATTCTTGAGCATCCGAATGTGATGGCAGTTCGAGTGAGTACTGCAAAGCCCGATGTCTATCCGGATTGTGAGGCGGTCGGCGTTGAAGTCTTTAAGATGAAGCAATCGTAAGGCTAATGGGAGCCGCAGATGGTAGACCCTCGCAAGCAAGCATTTGAAGAGAATAAGCTAGATAAAAAACTATGCCGCCTAGTTGGTCAGGCTATCGGCGATTTTGGCATGATTGCCGATGGCGATAAGGTGATGGTATGCCTTTCTGGTGGCAAGGATAGTTATACCTTGCTTGATATTTTATTGAAGTTGCGTGAGCGGGCACCAATTTCATTTGATCTGGTTGCTGTGAACTTAGATCAAAAACAGCCCAACTTTCCCAGTGACACACTGCCTAATTATTTACGCCAACTCAACATCCCTTTTCATATTGAAGAGCAAGACACCTATAGCATTGTGAAAAGGGTGATTCCTGAGGGCAAGACAACCTGCGGATTGTGTTCTCGTTTGCGACGCGGAATTTTGTATCGAGTGGCCGATGAGCTTGGGGCAACCAAGATTGCCTTGGGGCATCACCGAGACGACATCCTAGAAACATTACTGCTCAATATGTTTTATGGGGGCAAGCTAAAGGCAATGCCACCCAAATTACGCTCAGATGATGGGCGTCATTTGGTCATTCGGCCACTAGCCTATGTTCCTGAAAAGTTGATTGAGCGCTATGCGCAATCGATGGAGTTTCCAATTATTCCCTGTGATCTATGTGGTAGTCAGCCAAACCTGCAAAGGGCTGCTATGAAGAAATTACTCCGTGAATGGGAAAAGGAATTTCCCGGTCGGATCGAAAACCTGTTTCGTTCCCTGCATCACATCGTTCCATCCCACCTATTGGATCAAGATGCCTTTAATTTTCAGAATCTATCTATTCATTCGGATTTGACCGAGTTCGTTAAATCGTATGAGGGTGATCGTGCAATCGATGAGGGCGTTGATGTGTGTGCTGCAACGGAGCCTTCATGGTCTTCGCTGACCTGGATCCATAAAGATTAGAGTACGTCTATCCGCATTTGCGGGATGCTTCTAAGCCCTATAATTAATCCTATGAATATCGTCATCTTGGCTGCTGGGCAAGGCAAGCGCATGAAGTCCGCTTTGCCAAAGGTATTGCAGCCTCTAGCAGGCAAGCCTTTACTTGCGCATGTGCTTGAAACCGCATTAGCGCTTGCCCCTAAGGCCGAGCCGATTGTTGTGATCGGGCACGGTGCACAGCAGGTTCAAGCATTCTTAGCCCATTTGGCTAATTTAGATGAGCGCTTTAGTAAGGTAAAGACCGTTTTGCAAAAAGAGCAAAAAGGAACGGGTCATGCGCTATTACAGGCCTTACCAAAGCTAAATCCTGGGGCGCCCACGCTGGTCTTGTATGGTGATGTACCCCTGTGCTCCAAGGAAACCTTGAATACGTTAGCCCGCTTAAGTGATGGGGCGGTTGGTTTGCTAACCCATCGCATGGAAAATCCATATGGCTATGGCCGCATCGTGCGGGATGTTGACAACAATGTGCAAGCCATTGTTGAGGAGAAGGACGCCAATCCAGCCATTCGCTCGATTCAAGAAATTAATACCGGCATCATGGTTTTGCCCACCGAGCAATTGGGTAAGTGGCTAAAGGGGATTAAAGCTAAAAATGCGCAAGGTGAATATTACTTAACGGATGTGATCACCATGGCGGTTAAGGCCGGCGTGCCAGTGCGTTCTGCCCAAGCAGCCGATGATTATGAAATCCTAGGCGTCAATAATCGCGCACAATTAGCCGAGTTGGAGCGAGTCTTGCAAACTCAGATCGCGAACGTACTTTTAGAGAACGGCGTCACGCTTTTTGATCCCGATCGAATCGATGTTCGCGGTGAGCTGCGTTGTGGCAAGGATGTGTGGATTGACGTTGGTTGTGTTTTTGAGGGAATCGTAACCCTGGCCGATCAGGTTCGCATCGGACCCTATTGCGTCATTAAAGATACGCACATTGCTGAGGGTACTGCAATCGAAGCATTTAGCCATCTCGATGGGGCTAAGATTGGCCCCGCCAATCGAATTGGACCCTATGCACGGATACGGCCGGGCGCTGAATTGGCAAGTGATGTTCATATTGGTAATTTTGTAGAAGTTAAAAATAGCAAAATTGCATCACAGAGCAAAGCCAATCATTTAGCGTATGTGGGCGATTCGATCGTGGGGTCACGCGTCAATATTGGCGCAGGCACGATTACCTGCAATTACGATGGTGTCAATAAGCACCAAACAGTAATTGAAGACGATGTATTTATTGGTTCGGATACGCAGTTGGTTGCCCCCGTAAAGGTAGGCAAAGGCGCGACGCTCGGCGCAGGAACCACGCTTACCAAAGATGCACCTCCAGGCAAATTAACGGTATCAAGGGCAAAACAAATTTCGATTGAATGGCAACGGCCAACGAAAGTGAAAAGTGTGTTGCCAAAAGCAAAAAAGATCGCTCGAAAGTAAATCCTTTTTATGTGTGGAATCGTTGGAGCAGTTGCCAAAACAAATGTCGTCGATACCTTAATCGAGGGACTGCGACGCCTAGAGTATCGGGGTTATGATTCTTGCGGATTTGCCGTGATTGATAGTCAGCAAGCGGGTCATCCGATCGAGCGAGCCAGAACCACTGCCCGTGTGGCCGACTTGGCAAAGCAAGCCCAGGACTTTTGTGGTCAGGTTGGGATCGCGCATACGCGTTGGGCGACGCATGGCAGACCCGATACGCATAATGCACACCCCCATATTTCGAATGGGCAAATTGCGGTTGTGCATAACGGCATTATCGAAAACTATGAGGTACTACGCGATCAGTTAAAAGCATCTGGTTATGTGTTTGAATCAGAAACTGATACCGAGGTCATTGCTCATTTAGTTCATCAGGAATTTATTAAACTTGGCAAGCCAGATTTAAAGAGAGCAGTTGCACAAGCCATAGAACAATTAAGAGGTGCTTATGCGATTGCTGTGATTGCTCAAGCCGAGCCCC
This sequence comes from Polynucleobacter acidiphobus, assembly GCF_003065385.1. Lineage (NCBI taxonomy): Bacteria > Pseudomonadati > Pseudomonadota > Betaproteobacteria > Burkholderiales > Burkholderiaceae > Polynucleobacter > Polynucleobacter acidiphobus. The sequence goes on along the minus strand of NZ_CP023277.1, from coordinate 1,788,034 downwards.
ATCTCCTCGTGGGCGCTCGTGCCGGCTCACCCCTCATTATTGCAATCGGTGATGATGGCCACTATTTATCCTCAGATGCACTTGCATTAGCAGGTAAAGCCAAAACCATGGCTTATTTAGAAGAGGGCGATCTGGTTGCTTTGACTGTCAATGGGTTTGAGGTTTGGGATCGAACGGGTCAGGCGATGCAGCGGGAAATTACACCAATGCCTGTTCAAGCACAAGCAGTTGAATTAGGACCCTATCAGCACTTCATGCAAAAAGAGATATTTGAGCAAGCCCGTGCGGTCTCCGACACAATTGCCAATATCGCCGAACTTGGCCCGGCTTTGTTTGCTGCGAATACGCAAGAATGGCAGGAGTTTGATCAGGTATTGATTCTTGCTTGCGGGACAAGTTATTACTCAGCTTGTGTCGCTAAATATTGGTTTGAAGACATTGCAAAGATTCCAACGCAAGTTGAAATTGCTAGTGAATACCGGTATCGACAATCGATTCCAAATCCAAGAACTTTGATTGTGGTTGTCTCCCAATCTGGAGAAACGGCAGACACCTTGGCAGCCTTGCGTCATGCCAAACAGCTTGGTCATCCTCTTAGCTTGTCGATTTGTAATGTGGCATCGGGTGCGATGGTACGAGAAACCAAATGGCACTTTTTGACACACGCTGGCACTGAAGTTGGGGTAGCCTCTACCAAAGCGTTTACTACCCAATTAGTTGCCCTGTACTTATTGGCCAATACGATTGCCAAACGCTCGGGGCATTTATCACCCCTTGCTGAGAAAAAAGTACTCGAGGATTTACGCCATTTACCTCAAGCAATCCATGCCGTATTGGCACTAGAGCCACAAATTATTGCCTGGAGTCAAGCGTTCGCGAATTGTCAAAATGCGCTTTTCTTAGGGCGCGGCTTGCATTTCCCGATCGCTCTTGAGGGCGCCCTCAAGTTAAAAGAGATTTCTTACATTCATGCGGAAGCCTATCCGGCTGGCGAGTTAAAACATGGGCCGCTTGCTTTGGTGACTGAGGCGATGCCGGTTGTCACCGTAGCACCCAATGATGTATTGCTCGAAAAGCTGAAATCAAATATGCAAGAGGTCAAAGCCCGTGGCGGCCGCCTTTATGTCTTTGCTGATCAGGGTACGGAAATTAAAAGTGAAGAGGGTATCCAGGTGATTCGCTTACCAGAGCATTACGGTAATTTATCGCCGCTATTACACGTTATTCCGCTCCAGCTCTTGGCTTATCACACCGCAGTAGCCCTTGGTACGGATGTTGATAAACCCCGTAATTTAGCCAAAAGCGTTACGGTCGAGTAATTCATCCAAAAGTAAGCTCCTTGTGGTCAAATAATAGGTGTGAAGAGCCTTTTCGATTCTCAATGTTCTCTCTGTCATTTCATTTCGCTAAATCCACTTAAGCATGGTTTTGGTCTTTTGGTTTGCCTTGGCCTCACAGCCTGTGCCGTCGGCCCCGACTTTAAAAAGCCCGAAGCTCCAAAAGTTGCTACGTATACAGAAAAACCAGTTTCATCAGAGTTGGCAACAGCGCCGAGTGTCGGAGGAACGAAACAATCCTTAGATCCTGCCGCCGATATTCCCGCGGAGTGGTGGTCCCTATATCGTTCCCCTGAACTAGATGCGCTTATTAAGCAGGCTCTAAAACGCAACCCAACCCTAGCCTCAGCGGATGCAACCTTGCGTGCTGCCCAAGAGAATGCGAACGCAGCCTTTGGATCTTTATTGTTTCCAAGTATTGGTTTGGGGGCATCTGCAACGCGCCAACAAATTACTCCATCGACCTTTGGGCTGAGCTCAGGTAATCCAAACATATTCAATCTGTATAACACCTCGGTTTCCGTAAATTACAACTTGGATGTATTTGGAGGGGCGCGACGTGCTGTGCAAAGTGCTCAAGCGCAGGCTGAAATTACTGGATTTCAATTGGAGGGCGCTTATCTAAGTTTGACAGCAAACATTGTTACTACTGCGATTCGCGAGGCAGCACTTCGTGCTCAATATCAATCCAATTTAGAAATTTACGAGTCCCAGAAAAATCTGGCTGATTTAATTAGTAAGCAGTTAGAAATAGGAACAGCATCCCGCGTTGATCTAACTTCACAGGTTTCGCTTGCGGCTAGCTCACAAATTGATTTGTTGAATATTGATAAGAATCTTTCGTTCACCCGAAATCAATTGGCAGTTTATGTGGGCGATTTTCCTGGTAATGCACAGTTGGCTAAGTTTGATCTCGCTAAACTAAACCTACCAGAACGCATTCCACTTTCGATTCCATCGGATCTGGTTCGTCAACGCCCTGATATTCGTGCGGCCGAAGCATATATCAAGTCAACGAATGCACTGGTGGGCGTAGCAACTGCTAATCTTTTACCTCAAATTTCTTTAAGTGGTGCGATGGGTTCGCAGGCCTTAACGACTGGTGCCCTATTCGGACCAAATGCTGCCATTTGGTCTGTGGCTGGCGGGGTATTTCAGCCTTTGTTCCAGGGAGGTGCATTGCTAGCTCAACGACGTGGCGCTATTGCTACCTATGAGGCTGCGGTATTTCAGTATCAAGCGACTGTACTGAATGCATTTCAAGAAGTAGCAAATGCGCTGCAAGCTCTTGAGAGTGATGCGCTTGCGCTGCGGGCTGCTTCAGAGGCAGAGCGTAATGCTTTGGAGTACCTCAATTTATTAGAGGAACAATATAAACTCGGTACTGGTAGTTATCTCGCAGTATTAATTGCTCAGCGACAGTATCAGCAAACTAAATTCCGCTTGATTGATGTGCAAGCAAGTCGGTTTGCGAATACTGCCGCATTATTTGCTGCGCTGGGTGGTGGCTGGTGGAATCGCAGTGGCCCCGCTTTTCAGGCCCAGGCCAGTGAGCAAGTTAACTCGCCTAAACAAAGTCATTAAGAGATCGATTCATGAATCTAGTTCATCAATTCATAGCGTGGATAAAAAATACGCTTCTCACTGAGAAAACTCTCAGACTGATCTGGGCGCCATTTGCTTGGATTGGCGCTCGTTTGCGCCCACGTGAGCGTTTTAAAAAGACCAAAACATACGCTGCCTTAATGCAAATGCCCCCCTTGAAGCGTCGCATGATTGTGATGCTAGTTGGGGTATTTATTTTGTTAGGCCTAATTTTCGGATTTAACCAATTAAAAACATTTATGTTTAACCAGTTTATGGCTGGTATGGGAATTCCACCTGCAACGGTCACCACCACGGTTATTGAAAAACAAGAATGGCAACCCCGGATGAACAGTGTCGGTAATGTGCGCGCATTCCGAGGTGTTGATCTCAGTACCGAAGTTGGCGGATTGGTTGTCAAGGTTCCGGTGAAGTCTGGTGTGGATGTTAAAGAAGGTTCATTACTCATTAAGCTCAATGACTCCGCCGATGTCGCCCAACTGAACTCTTTAAAAGCCATGGCGGATTTAGCGAAGGTGATTAATGAGCGCGATAAGGCTCAATTAGCGATTCAGGCGATCAGCAAGAATGTCTATGACACCAGCACCGCGGATATGAAGGCAAAGCAAGCGCAGGTAGAACAGCAAATTGCTTTGATTGCTAAAAAGAATCTCAAGGCTCCATTTAGCGGTCGGGTTGGCATCGTCACAATTAATCCTGGACAGTACGTCAATCCTGGTGACAAGCTATTAACCTTGCAGACCATTGATCCTATTTTTGTGGATTTCACCTTGCCGCAAAGCTCGGCTGGGATTATCGAGGTGGGTCAAACCATTGAGTTGCAGACTGATGCATTTAAAGAAACGCCATTTGTCGGAAAGATTACGGCCGTCAGTCCTAAGGTTGAGCTTAATACCCGTAATATTCAGATTGAGGCTCAAATTAGCAATCCAGATAAGAAGCTCTTGCCTGGGATGTTTGCGAACGTCAATATTAATTTGGGCGATAAGGTTGAGTTACTGACCCTGCCTCAAACCGCTGTTACTTACAATCCGTATGGCAGCACCGTATTTATTGCCAAGAAAACCAATCGCTTGGATAAAAAAGGCGTGCCTGTGCTTGAGGCGCAGCAAGTGTTTGTCACGACTGGACCCACCCGGGGTGACCAGGTTGCCATTCTCAAAGGTTTAGAGCCTGGTATGACGGTTGTCACTAGTGGGCAATTGAAATTGAAGAATGGCACCCCCTTAATCGTGAATAACAGTGTCTTGCCAGCCAATTCACCGGATCCAAAACCACAAGAGCAATGAGTCAAGATTTTCAGCGCCATCAATGGACGGATTTATTTATTCGTCGCCCTGTCCTTGCAATCGTGGTGAGCTTGCTGATTTTGCTATTGGGTCTCAAAGCAGTTGGTTCATTGCCCGTTAATCAGTATCCCCAAACTCAAAATGCAGTAGTGACCATTACAACCACTTATTTTGGGGCGGATCCGGAGACAATCGCAGGATTTATTACCCAGCCTTTGGAAGGAGCCATTGCTCAAGCCCAGGGCATTGATTATTTATCCTCGATTAGCATTAGTGGCGTTTCCACGATTACTGCTACCCTGCGCCTAAATTACGATGCTAATCAGGCGCTTACTCAGATTAATACGCAAATTAGTTCGGTGCGTAATCAATTGCCGCCGCAAGCACAACAGCCGATTTTGACAGTACAAGTGGGTCAAACGACTGCGGCAATGTATATGGGTTTTTATAGCGACGACATCGCTAATAACAGCATTACTGATTATTTATTACGCGTCGTTAAGCCTAAGTTGGACTCAATTAACGGTGTGCAAAATGCCGAAATCTTAGGTGGTCGTAAATTTGCTCTTCGTGCCTGGCTCGATCGTGACCGAATGGCAGGCCTTGGTGTTGCTCCAGACGATGTATATGCAGCACTGGCCGCCAATAATTATTTAGCCCCCGTGGGAAGTACTAAGGGGCAAATGGTTTCGGTGGATTTAGTGGCCAATACTGACCTCCATTCTTTAGACGAATTCCGTAAATTAATTATTAAGCGCAATGGTGCAGACATTGTGTATTTAGACCAGGTTGCAACGGTCACTTTGGGTTCTGAAGATTACAACAACAATGTGGCATTTAATGGCAAGCAGTCAGTCTTTATTGGTATTAAGGTCGCACCCGATGCAAACCTATTGGATGTGGCTAAGCGGGTTCGGGATGCATTTCCCGATATTCAGAAGCAATTGCCAACTGGCTTAAATGCCAAGATTGTGTATGACTCGACTGATTTTATTAATACCTCCATTCAGGAAGTGGTCCAAACGCTGCTAGAGGCTTTAATTATTGTGACAGTCGTGATCTACCTATTTTTAGGTAGCTACCGTGCGGTTGCGGTACCCGTACTGGCCATGCCATTGTCATTGATTGGCACGTTTTTCATGATGCAAGTCCTTGGCTACTCAATCAACCTATTGACATTATTAGCCTTGGTGTTAGCGATTGGCTTGGTGGTGGACGACGCCATTATTGTGGTTGAAAACGTTGATCGCCACATGAAAGAAGGTAAGTCGCCGCTTGAGGCATCCCTGATTGCAGCGCGTGAGTTGGGTAATCCGATTCTGGCGATGACAATCGTATTGATCGCTGTTTATATCCCGATTGGATTTCAGGGGGGGTTAACGGGGGCCCTATTCACCGAGTTTGCATTTACCTTAGCGGGTGCGGTCGCAGTTTCTGGGGTGGTTGCATTAACGCTATCGCCGATGATGTGTTCACGACTATTTTCGCAAGAGGAAGAGATGTCTCCTTTTGTGAAGAAGATCGATCGAGTATTTGAGAGTGTGCGACATTCGTATCAGAATACTCTGCGAGATCTGTTATCAACCTGGCAGGTCATCATCGTGATGGGCGTGTTGTTGCTAATCGGTGTTGTGTATCTCTATGCGACCGCGCGCTCTGAACTTGCTCCCACTGAAGACCAGGGTATTGTTTTAGTTTCAGCGGTTGGACCACCCAATTCGACCGTAAATCAAATGCAAGGGTATGCCGATCAAGTTTTTCAGATTGCAAGTAAAGAGCCCGAATATAAACAAATGTTTCAGATCACCAGTCCAAATTCAAGTTTTGGTGGCGTGATTATGAAAGATTGGGGCGAGCGCAGTCGCAGTGCCAGTAAATTCCAAGAAGATCTGCAAAATAAATGGAATAGTATTGCGGGCACGCGCATTGCCGCATTCCAGTTTCCAGCGTTACCAGGTGCTCAGGGCTTTCCAGTTCAAGTGGTCATTAATACAACAGAGCCCTATTCCAATTTAAATGAGGTGTCGCAAGCGGTCCTCGATAAAGCCAGACAAAGCGGCATGTTCTTCTTCGTCGATTCAGATTTAAAGATCGATAAACCACAGGACGTATTGCAAATTGATCGTGAGAAAGTCGCTGCTTTAGGGATGACCCAGCGCGATGTGGGTAATGCCTTATCCGCTGCCCTGGGCGGCGGCTTTGTTAATTACTTCTCGGTTGCAGGCCGTTCCTATCGGGTCATTCCACAGGTGAAGCAGGCGGATCGTTTAAATCCTGATCAGATTTTGGACTACTACATTAAAACCCCGACGGGGGCGATGATTCAGGTGAGAACCATTGCGACGATACAAAGTCGCGTCGTACCCCAATCCATTAATCGTTTTCAGCAATTAAATTCAGCGACGATTAGTGGTGTCAGTACGCCATTTGTCTCGCAAGAGGAGGTCTTGGATTTTCTGGAGCAAACCATTAAAGAGGCTGCGCCATCTGGCTACTCGATTGATTACGCAGGGCCATCGCGTCAGTTTAAGGCCGAGTCGGGTGGATTTTTGGTGACAATGATGTTTGCCGTATTAATCGTCTTTTTGGTTCTTGCCGCTCAGTTTGAGAGCTTCCGTGATCCTTTGGTTATTCTGGTTTCGGTGCCGCTCGCATTATTTGGGGCATTAATCTTTATCAACCTTGGATTTACCACTTTAAACGTCTATACCCAGGTGGGATTAGTAACCTTAATGGGATTAATTAGTAAACACGGAATTCTGATGGTGGAGTTTGCCAATGAACTTCAAGTGGCAGGACGATCAAAGCTAGAAGCCATTATTGAGGCAAGTAGTGTACGTCTGCGCCCAATTTTGATGACGACCGCTGCGATGGTATTGGGCGTTATTCCACTCGTGATTGCCTCAGGCGCTGGGGCAGCCGGCCGTCAATCAATGGGAATTGTGATCTTTACTGGCCTTGCAATCGGCACACTATTTACTTTATTTGTGGTGCCAGCGATGTATCTCTACATCGGTGCCGATCACCAACAAAAGAAATTTAAGCAGGTTTAATTACTGTTCAACTGCTTTGGTAAATTGGGTTGATTTGCAAATCTGGTCGTACCAACGGGTAATGTGATTTAACTCTGCGCGTGGACCCGTTTTGTCTGGGTATTGATCGCTCAGCATGAACCAGCGCTTGACGCATAAGGTTAGAACGATGTCACCCAAGTGGAAGTTAGATCCCGAACAATAAGCCTGCTTGCTCAAAACACTATCGAGAATTCCGAGCAATTGATTGGACTCTTGGAATGCCTTAAGGATTGCCGCGTAGTCTCTCTCGGCCTCAGGAATGCGCGTTAATCCTAAGAATGGGATCCGCAGAGCTGGCCACAAGGTTGTTAATTGCCAATCGAGCCATTTATCAGAGGCTGCCATCGGCGCAAGTTCAACAGGGAAGCGCTTGCGATCAGCGTACTTATGGGCCAGATAGCGCAAGATAGAATTTGATTCCCAAAGGATTAGCTCACCATCTCGTAAAGTCGGCACCAAACCGTTGGGGTTTAGCGCTAAAAACTCGGGCGTTTTATTAACGCCAAAGTGGAGACCCGCATCGATCCGCTCAAAGTCGCGTCCTTCAACAAGGCCCAGTTCGGCAAGTATCCACAATACTTTTTGAACATTAATGGATGATTTTCTGCCCCAAAGCGTCATCATCAGAGACTCCCTTCCGGATCAAATGCGAGTTGCGTAAATTGGCTATGTGCAAACAGCAATGGTTGCAAATCAGGATCGTGTTCGATAGCTAAAACGCGAGCCACAATAATTTGATGATCGCCACCCTCATGCACTGCAACGGTCTCACACTCGTAATAGGCCGCACAGTCTCTGAGTTGATATAAACCACTGCTATTGATGTTATGGTTTAGTTCAAGTATATTTTTCTTGATCTGCTTGGCAAAAATTAAGGCTAGATCCTTTTGATTGGCTTCTAAGACATGAATCAGCTGTCGTTGTCCAACACCAAAATAATCTTTCAGGTCGGATTGTTTCCCAATGCTCCATAAAATGAGGGGGGGCGATAGGGATACGGTATTAAATGAGCTGACCGTAATGCCGACCGGTTTTTTATCAGAATTAAGCCCGGTGATTACGGTGACACCAGTTGGAAAGCTAGAAAACGCTTGTCTTAGCTCGAGGGATGAGAATTGAGTCTGCAATGAAAACTTTACTTGGCTGGATTGATTTTGGTAGTGGGAATGGGAATTAGAACTTCATTTTCATCGGCTCTGACGCATTTAAACCGATAATCTTTGCCCGCCTTAGAAATAAAACTGGCGCCCATATAAAAGTCATCTTTACAGACTTTATTTGCAAAATCCATCACTTGTTGAGGATCGGCGCTCGAGCTAATGAGGCGCATATTACCCAAAGACATGGTTAGCCCGGTCGAGGCGCACGCACTTAAAACAAGAGGGGTCGCAACTATTAATACAATACGTTTCATGAAAAGCCCCATAATCGATCCTGAAACAGTAGGATAAACGGTTTTAATAAAGTACACGCATTCAATATTTAATCTATTTTGGAATCCGCCATGTTTAAAGCCATTTTAATTAATAAAGACGAACAAGGGTATCGTGCCCAATTAAGTGACGTTGATGAGAGCGCCCTGCCAGAGGGGGATGTCCGGATTAAGGTGCATTACTCCACCTTAAATTACAAGGATGGCTTAGCAATTACAGGTAAGGGACCAATCGTTCGGCAATTTCCTATGATCCCCGGAATTGACTTAACCGGCGAGGTCATTGAAAGCAAGAGTCCTGAGTTTAAAGTTGGTGACCTGGTTGTATTAAACGGTTGGGGTGTGGGGGAGTCTCACTGGGGGGGCTTGGCCCAGTTGGCAAGCGTAAAGTCTGAATGGCTAATTCCATTGCCTAAGGCATTTACGCCCAAACAATCCTTAGCCATTGGTACAGCCGGCTATACCGCCATGCTGTGCATTATGGCGCTTCAAAAACATGGTCTAAAGCCTGCCGATGGTGAAATCTTGGTGACCGGTGCAGCCGGTGGTGTAGGTAGTTTTGCAATTAGTCTTTTGCATCAATTGGGCTACACCGTTGTCGCTAGTAGCGGCCGCCTTGAGGAAGTAGATTATTTGAAATCACTTGGCGCATCCGAAGTGATTGATCGCGCCTCCTTATCTCAGCCAGGCAAACCCTTGGCGAAGGAGCGTTGGGCAGGAGTAGTTGATTCAGTGGGAAGTCATACCTTAGCCAATGCATGCGCTGCCACTAAAGCCAATGGTGCGGTTGCCGCATGCGGTCTAGCACAGGGAATGGATTTTCCGGCCACGGTTGCCCCATTCATCTTGCGAGGCGTTACCCTCTATGGAATTAATAGTGTTACTCAACCAAAGCAAAAACGCATTGAGGCATGGGCCCAGCTCGCATCCTTGTGCAAACCTGAGCAATTAATGGCGATTGCTAAGGAAATTTCTTTGGGCGAGAGCATTCAATATGCTGAGGATCTGATGAACGGTAAGGTTCGTGGTCGGGTGATTGTGGATGTTAATCGCTAGAGTTTGCAGTTGCTTGTCGTAAGGCAAGCGCCAACCAAACCGCTTCCTTTTCTGTCTCACTTAAGATAGACCAATTTGCGATTTCATCAATGCTTCGAAAGCAGCCATAGCAGTAGTTTGATCTTGGATTCATTTCACACCAGTTGACGCATGGTGAGCCAATGCTGCCATCTAGATTTCGAATCATCGGTAATTGTCCGGGAAAATATTTCTAAGCCGTAACGACTGATCATACTCAATGAAGTCAGGAATTTCGCCTGCAAGTAAACGATTCTTATACGATTGCCACATTGCCGGTTGGAATAGATCAGCATGGTGCTTGAGTAGCAGATCACGGATTTGATCATTACCAAGTAAAAATGTTTTATAAGTCTCCGGAAAAATATCTTTAGGACCAATGCGATACCAGGGCTCGCTTGCCATTTCATCGTCTTCATTGCGTGGTGCAGGAACTTCGCGGATTTCGCAATCGGTTAAGTATTCAATTTCATCGTAGTCATAAAAGGCAACTCGCCCATAGCGCGTGACCCCAAAGTTTTTATACAACAAGTCGCCCGGGAAAATATTAGCTGCGATGAGATTTTTTATCGCTTCGCCGTACTGAATCACGCCATCCTCAATTTCAGCGGGCGAGCCCTCTTGAAGGCGAATATTAAGAGGGGTCATGCGCCGTTCGATATAAAGATGTTTGATGACTAATTCGGCATCAGGGCCTTCGCCACCGCTAAACTCAAGTAATGATGCACAGTGCTCCTCAAGCTCGGCTAGTAATTCGGGGGTAAACCGATTTAAGGGAAAGGCAACATTGGAGAATTCCAGAGAGTCAGCCATTCGTCCAACCCGATCATGCTGCTTAACCAATTGGTATTTCCCCATAATTTGATCACGGGTGGTTTCTTTGGGAGGCGGAAAATAATCCTTAATGAGCTTAAATACATAGGGATAGCTCGGTAGATCAAACACTAGCATCACTAGACCCCGTATTCCGGGGGCGATTCGAAATTGATCGGTGGAATGCATCAGGTGATGCTGGAAGTCTCGATAAAACAAATTTTTACCGTGTTTTTGCAGTCCGATCATGTTGTAGAGCTCAGCCCGGGGTTTATGCGGTAAGAGGCTTCGCATAAACGTGACATAAGCCGATGGTACCTCCATATCGACTAAGAAGTAACTGTGCGTGAAACTAAAAATAAGACGCAGGTCAACTTCCGATAGCAAGATACCATCAATAAGTAATTCACCTTTTGGGTTGTGCATCAGAGCCAGCACTAATGGAGAAATCTTTTCTCCATTAATGATGCGCCCCATGATGTAGGCGGTCTTATTGCGAAAAAATAGCGTGCTTAGGGCATGAATCTGAAAATCCGTTGAGCTCGTTGTGTCCGAGAGAGACTGCTTGATGAGTTTGGTTGTTAGCTCAAGATCACGATCTAAATTTTCAAAAGAGTTTTTAAGATCAAAACTGCTAATTAAACTTTTGAGGACAGCTTGAAGACCCTGAATATCGCCAGGGTAGTAAGCCCGGTAAGATGGCTTTGAGGGCGCCTCATCGTTTTCTAAATATTCGGTGGATATCGTGGGGCGTACAAAGATAAATTTGTTATTGAAATATTTACTTGCCAGAATCCGTGTGGTGACCGAGTTAAAAAATGTTTCTGCTAACTCTGGCTGATGAAGATTCGATAGAAGACCGATGTAATGCAGTTTCACCTGTTGCCAAATTTCATCGGATAAGGCGGGTGCATCAAATTCTTCTTCAAGGTGGTGCGCTGTTTCAAGGACCCGTTGGTCATAAAAGGTGATCCGATCGCGTAGTAGCTGGCGAATACCATGCCAATCTTGGTTCTCAAATGCTGCTTTGGCCAAGCGGCCAGCGTCTCTGAAAATGCTGTAATGGCGCATAAATCCTTGAAGGAGAGTTTGGGCCATATCAAAAGCAACTTGCGACGATAATAGTTTGGGAAATGGATTGTTCATACCAAGAGTGTATCTAGCAATTAATTAGGATTCAAAGATGACCCAGTCAGGCCCTACAGACAATAATCATGCAATAAAGCAATTGGTCTATCCATATGGGGAGACCCTAGTGGCGCAGGGAGAAACATTAGAACTTGCTCCAGGTGTGTATTGGATACGGATGCCACTGCCATTTGCCCTTGATCACATTAATTTATGGCTTTTACGGGATCGATTGGATGGCCAGGAGGGTTGGACCATTATTGACTGTGGAATTACGAACGACCTTACAAAGTCATGCTGGGAATCCATCTTTGCCAATCATCTCCAAGGTTTGCCTATTTTGCGAGTGTTAGTGACCCATATGCACCCAGATCATATTGGCCTTGCCCATTATTTATGTGAGCGCTGGAAGGTCGGGTTATGGATCTCGATGAGCGATTTTCTGATGGCCCAATGGTTAAGCAGTAAGGAGGGCGGTACTGCGATTGGTTCTACCCCAGGTAATGGCGGAACGGCTGATCACTATGAGCGCCATGGCTTGCAGCATGCCGAAGATCTTGAGCGCATTCGTAGTCGTGCAGATTATTACAGTCGTTTGGTGCCTGAAGTGCCTAAACGGTATCGTCGTATCATGGATGGTGACCATATTCAAATCGGCGAGCATGATTGGGTCGTATCGATGGGCTATGGGCATGCACCTGAACATGCTACGCTCTATTGCGCATCCCAAGGAATCTTTATCTCGGGCGATATGGTCTTGCCTCGTATCTCGACCAATGTCAGTGTCTATGACGCCGATCCGGATGCAAACCCCTTAGACCTCTATTTGCGATCGATTGATCGTTGGCGCTCATTGCCTGCTAAAACGCTCGTTTTGCCATCGCATGGCAAACCGTTTGTGGGCTTACATGAACGGATTGAGCAGTTACATGAGCATCACCGTGCTCGGTTAAGTGAGACCGTGATGGCCTGTCAAGAGCCGCGAACTGCGTATGAGATCGTTCCAGTCCTATTTCGGCGACCGCTTGATAACCATCAGCTTAGCTTTGCCATGGGCGAAGCTATTGCTCATTTGAACTATCTGTGGCACCAGAAGATCTTGCAGCGCTCTTTGAGCGCGGACGGGATTTGGCGCTTTTGCGCTCTCTCGACTTAGATTCTGAGGACCCCTCGGCGCCCGATGGGCTGGGAGGGTTGGCCATCGCCTCGCCAAATGATTTGATTGCCATGAGAGTGGCACGCTGCACTTCAAGGGTCTGAATGGTTGACTTTAGAACATTGAGGTTCATCCTCAGCCAAGACTCAACGCTTTTGAGGTCTTTGATGCGCTTATCCAATTCCTCAATATCGAAGGTTGGCATTGCGCTATTAAAGCCTGACATGCCGCCACTCATGTCTGGCATAAAAGAAGCTCCAGGAGCCCCAGTGGCATTCTGACCCCACATCGTTTTGAACATTTCTAGGCTTTGGTTAAAGTCGGGTATTGCGCCAAACATATTCTCTCCTCGCGGGCTAAATAATCACATTATCGATAAAATGGTGGGTCAATGAAGATTAATACGAGTTCTGCGCCAATGCAATCCCAAGGAAGTCAATTAAAGCCTATCTCGCCGTACACCCGAGGCGCCATTCTTCCTACCTTATTAAGAGAACGAATCTTAATTCTGGATGGGGCCATGGGGACCATGATTCAGCAGAAAAAATTTACTGAAGAGGATTATCGGGGTTTAAAAACCACGCAGCGCTTTGCCAATCATCCGATTGATCTCAAAGGTAATAATGAATTACTGGTGCTTACTCAACCAGAAGCGATTTTGGATATTCATCGGCAATACCTTGAGGCAGGCGCTGATTTAATTGAGACCAATACCTTTGGTGCTACGTCGATTGCACAAGACGATTACAAAATGCCTGAGCTGGCGCGCGAGATGAACGTGCAGGCAGCGAAGCTCGCGCGTCAAGCCTGCGATGAATACTCAACATCGGATAAACCCCGTTTTGTGGCCGGCGCAATTGGACCGACTCCAAAGACTGCGAGTATTTCGCCAGATGTGAACGATCCAGGCGCTCGTAATGTTAATTTTGATAGTTTGCGTGCTGCTTATCGTGAACAAGTCGAAGGACTATTTGAGGGCGGCGTTGATTTGCTATTGGTGGAAACCATCTTTGATACGCTCAATGCCAAAGCCGCATTGTTTGCCATTGATGAATTTTTTGAAGAATCCGGTGAGCGCTTACCGGTGATGATCTCAGGAACGGTCACCGATGCATCGGGCCGAATTCTTTCGGGGCAAACGGTCGAAGCATTTTGGAATAGTTTGCGCCATATTAAGCCTCTGACGTTTGGATTAAATTGCGCTCTTGGTGCAGCATTAATGCGACCCTATATTGCTGAATTGGCGCGCGTTTGCGATACAGCGGTCTCGTGCTACCCGAATGCTGGCTTGCCAAATCCAATGAGTGATACGGGTTTTGATGAAACCCCCGAAGTCACCTCAGGGCTTGTCGATGAATTTGCTCGTGATGGATTAGTCAATCTGGTCGGAGGATGTTGTGGAACAACCCCTGACCATATTCGTCAAATTGCAAAGGCGATGACTAAACGAAAGCCCAGGCCTTTTCATAGTGACCGGACCGAGGAAGTGGCATGAGTAAAGCAACGATGCAGCCAATGCGCTTATCCGGGCTAGAGCCTTGCAATATCTCGCCCCAGATTGGCTTTGTAAATATTGGTGAGCGCACCAATGTGACCGGTTCAAAAGCGTTCTCGCGCATGATTTTGAATAATCAGTTTGATGAAGCGCTCGCAGTTGCCCGTCAGCAGGTTGAGAATGGCGCCCAAATGATTGATATCAATATGGACGAGGCCATGTTGGATTCAGAAGCAGCGATGGTGCGCTTTCTCAATCTGATTGCTTCTGAACCTGATATCGCTCGAGTACCTATCATGATTGATTCGTCCAAGTGGACTGTCATCGAGGCGGGACTGAAATGTATTCAAGGGAAGCCGATTGTTAATTCAATTTCCTTGAAAGAGGGCGAGGAGCAATTTAGGCAGCAGGCAAAATTGATTAAACGCTACGGCGCGGCTACGGTTGTAATGGCTTTTGATGAAAAAGGCCAGGCCGATACCTATCAACGAAAAATAGAAATTTGCCAACGTTCATACAAGATCTTGGTTGACGAGTTGGACTTTCCGCCCGAAGATATTATTTTTGATCCCAATATTTTTGCGATTGCTACGGGGATCGAAGAGCACGATAACTATGCGGTGGACTTTATCGATGCTACCCGTTGGATTAAAGAACACTTACCAGCCGCTAAAGTAAGTGGTGGCGTATCGAATGTGAGCTTCTCCTTCCGAGGTAATGACCGGGTGCGTGAAGCCATTCATACGGTCTTTTTGTACCACGCGATTCAGGCGGGTATGGATATGGGAATTGTGAATGCGGGACAGCTTGGCGTATATGCTGACCTAGACCCTGAGTTAAGAGAGCGTGTTGAAGATGTGGTCCTAAACCGCTTTCAGGAGAAAGACGGACAAACGCCGACGGAGCGTTTACTCGCGATTGCGGATCAGTACAAGGGTGGGGGCATCAAGCAAGAAGAAAATTTAGTGTGGCGCGAGGCACCTGTGCGCGAGCGCTTAACCCATGCACTTGTTCATGGCATCACCAATTTTATTGTCGACGATACCGAGGAGCTACGTGCTGAGATTATGGGCTCGGGCGGGCGGCCCATTGAGGTGATTGAGGGACCCCTCATGGACGGAATGAATGTGGTGGGCGATTTATTTGGTGCTGGCAAGATGTTCTTGCCTCAAGTGGTCAAGAGTGCACGGGTCATGAAGCAGGCCGTGGCCCATCTAATTCCGTATATCGAAGAGGAAAAGAAGCAATTGGTTGCAGCTGGCGGAGAGAGTAAAGCCAAGGGCAAAATCGTGATTGCAACGGTCAAAGGCGATGTGCACGATATTGGAAAAAACATCGTAACCGTTGTCTTGCAATGCAATAACTTTGAAGTGGTCAACATGGGGGTAATGGTTCCCTGCGATCAAATTCTAAAGAAGGCGAAGGAAGAAAATGCCGATATCGTTGGCCTATCTGGATTAATTACGCCCTCATTAGAAGAGATGACCTATGTTGCCCAAGAAATGCAACGGGATCCACATTTTAGGGAGAAAAAAATCCCATTACTAATTGGCGGTGCAACAACTTCGCGTGTCCATACAGCCGTTAAGATTGCGCCACACTACGAAGGTCCAGTAGTTTACGTACCGGACGCATCTCGTTCTGTTTCGGTTGCATCGAGTTTGCTCTCCGATGAGGGAGCAAAGAAATTTGTGCAGGATTTGCTGAATGATTATGAGCGTATTCGTCAGCAGCATGCGAATCGAAAGAGTACCCCATTAATTAGTCTAGAAGCTGCTCGTGCCAATCGTGAGTCAATTGATTGGGTGAATAGTCAAACTATTAAGCCAAAATTTATTGGTCGACGGGTCTTTAAAAATTATTCATTGGCTGAGATTGCTAAGTTCATCGACTGGACCCCATTTTTTCAGACCTGGGATCTGGCAGGTAAATTCCCTGCCATTTTGGACGATGAGGTTGTAGGGATTGAGGCCCGCCGTGTCTACCAGGATGCGCAGGCTATGCTGGAAAAACTCATTAAAGGCCAATGGCTCCAGGCCGATGCAGTGATTGGTCTTTTCCCTGCCAATAGTGATGGTGACGATATTTTGTTTTATGCCGATGAGGAGCGCTTGCAACCATTCCTTGTGTGGCATAACTTAAGACAGCAAGCCGAGCGCCCTATTGTCGATGGTGTAATGCGCCCAAATCGGTGTTTAGCAGACTATGTCGCCAGTAAAGCTAGTGGTGTGCGCGATTACGCAGGTTGCTTTGCGGTGACTACAGGTCATGGGGTTGACGAAAAAGTCGCTCAATTTATGGCCAAACACGATGACTACAGTGCCATCATGCTCAAAGCTTTGGCCGATCGTTTAGCGGAGGCATTTGCGGAGCTCATGCATTGGCGGATCCGAACCGATCTTTGGGGATATGCGGCCAATGAGCAACTAAGCCCAGATGATTTAATCGATGAAAAGTATCAAGGGATTCGTCCGGCTCCTGGTTATCCAGCCTGCCCCCAGCATGATGTCAAGCAGGCGATGTTTGCCGCCCTAAAGGCAGACGAAATTGGCATGAGTCTCACAGAGTCATTGGCTATGAATCCTGCATCGAGTGTGAGCGGTTTCTATCTGGCCCATCCGAATGCCCAATACTTCAATGTCGGAAAGATCGGGATGGATCAGGCAGATGATTTAGCCAAGCGAAGCGGACAATCGCTTGATCACATTAAGCGATCGCTAGCCAGCTCTTTGGATTAGTGGTTCACACACCCCAGACCACCGGCTCCTGGTTTTTTAGCGCCTGACGCAGTAGTTCAAGAAAGGGGTAAGCCCTTCGTCCCAAGAGGTCAGGATCGGTCGATTGATCCTCGTCATCGCCAGTACCTGAGCTAGGCGCCTTATCGTGTTCAGCATCAATCGCAGCCTGCAGCCGTTCGATGTATCCCGGAATTTGTTCTGGCAGAAAAATACCCTGATTCTCGAATGGGCGGCCAATGGCATTAAAAATTCGATGCGTTAGGTCATCGAGCATGATGACAGGGGCTGCATTTTTGGTCTGGAATTGATGAATCATGCATCAAGCTTACCATCACTGATAAACTTTCATCTCTATGTTGTCTAGCCAAAAAACTCAGCTCACGCAATGCATCACTAATGCTCTGAATGCCCTAGCGCAAGAGCGTGGACTCGCAGCCGGTGAGTTTCCGATTCCGCATTTAGAGCGACCCAAAGTTGCCGACCATGGCGATGTTGCATGCAATATTGCTTTGCAAATTTCGAAGGCCTGGAAGACCAATCCGCGCGAGTTGGCACAAGCCATTCTTGGCCAATTAAATCAATTTCCTGAGTACGGACAACTGATTGCAAGCGCTGAAATTGCTGGGCCCGGATTCATTAATTTTCGTTTGAGTCTTGCGGCCAAGTCTGCGGTGGTGGGACTTATATTACGTGAGGGTGCAGGTTTTGGCCGTCGGGATAGCATGGGTACGTCAGACCCGGGCCTGCCCAAGCGGGCCATGATTGAATTTGTATCTGCTAATCCCACCGGACCTTTGCATGTTGGACACGGGCGTCAGGCAGCTCTCGGTGATGCATTGGCCAATCTTTTAGACAGCCAAGATACTGATGTGCATCGGGAGTTTTATTACAACGATGCCGGAGTTCAGATTCATAATCTCGCGCTATCGGTGCAGGCGCGTTTACGGGGTTTGAATCCCAAAAGCCCCAATTGGCCCAAAGAGGCCTACAACGGTGAGTACATTGCTGAGATTGCCGAGTCTTACCAAGGTGCTGGGCATGATCCGTCTGATCTAGAGAAAATCCGTCAATATGCAGTGGCCTATTTGCGCAAAGAGCAAGATATTGACTTGAAGACCTTTGGCGTGCAATTTGACCAGTTTTATTTGGAATCTTCTTTGTATACCGATGGAAGCGTTAAGCAGGTTATTGGCGATCTTCAAGCAGTTGATAAAACCTATGAAGCCGATGGCGCTTTATGGCTAAAGACCACTTTAGATGGTGATGACAAGGACCGTGTAATGCGCAAGTCCGATGGTAGCTATACCTATTTTGTTCCAGATGTGGCTTATCACATCAACAAATGGAGCCGTGGTTTTGAAAAAGTGATTAATGTTCAGGGCAGTGATCATCATGGCACGATTGCTCGAGTCCGCTCTGGAATACAGGGAGTAGCACAAAAACGTAATTGGCCAATTCCAACCACCTATCCCGATTATGTGTTGCATAAGATGGTCACGGTCATTCGCGATGGTGAAGAGGTCAAACTCTCCAAGCGCGTTGGCTCCTATGTCACGTTGCGAGATTTGGTCGAATGGTCTGGCGGCATTCATCCACAAATGACCGATGATGAGCGAAATCTGGCGTTGCAGCGTGGGCGCGATGCAGTTCGCTTTTTCTTGATCTCGCGTAAAGCGGATACCGAATTTGTATTCGATGTGAATCTAGCTTTGCAACAGAATGATGAGAATCCCGTCTTTTATGTGCAGTATGCCCACGCACGGATTTGTTCGATTCTTCAGCAATGGGGCGGGGAGTCTAGCGCCTTAGAGCATGCGAATTTGAGTCTGCTTGACAGTAAGGCGGCCGATCACTTATTGCGGCGATTATCTGAGTATCCGGAGGTATTAGCCAATGCTGCGCACGATTTGGCCCCTCATGCGGTTGCCTTCTATCTGCGTGAACTCGCCGGCGACTTTCATACCTTTTATAACGCAGACCGCGTTTTGGTGGACGACGAGCATCTTAAATTAGCACGCTTGGCCTTGTTGGCTGCTACACGGCAAGTCTTGGAAAATGGCCTAAAAATATTAGGGGTTAGTGCCCCGCAAAAGATGTAATTTAAGCGGCTTGCTCGCATTTTTGAGCAAGAGTTAAGATAGAGGCCATGGCTGACATTAAATCATCCGACGCACTAGAAAAGCGATCTGCTACCCAACTACTGGGCTCATCCGAATCGGGCGGAATGATTATGGGTGTTTTGATTGGCGTTTTTGTTGGGGTAGGTCTAGCGCTGATTGTGGCGTGGTATTTAATGAAATCGCAGCCGCAAGAAAAGCCAGGAGTTCGGGCCCCAAGCGCGCCTGCTTTTATGAAGCCGCTCCCACCAAAATCAGACAAAGAGACCGAGGAAGAGACTGCGGTTGCCGCACCTCAGCTTGACCTTAATAAGCCGCTACAGACCAAAGTTCCTGGCATTGGCGGAGCCGACCCCGCACGCGATCCAATCGCAGATATTGCAGCGGGTAAGACCCCCGAAGCGAAACCTGAGCCTAAAGCAGATACTTTGTTTTATGTTCAAACCGGTGTATTTAATCAGCGCACTGAAGCCGATGCACAAAAGGCAAATTTAGCCATGCAGGGTATTCAGGCGCAACTGAGTGAAAGCGCCGTTGATGGAAACTCGGTTTGGCGAGTTCGGATTGGCCCATTTGGCAGCATTGAAGATACCACCTCCGTTCGCAGTAAATTAACCATCCTTGGAATTAAACCCACTGTTATTCGTGTAAATCGATCATGAAATCTTTATTCAAAATCTTTGTCCTGATCTTGACCTTATTTGGTCTGCAATCATTTGCACTTGCACAAGCCCCGATTAAGGTTGAAGAAGGTTTTGATTACCGCGTTTTACCGATTGCCCAGCCAATCGATGTAAAAGGTAAGGTCGAGGTGATTGAATTCTTTTGGTATGGCTGCCCCCATTGCTTCGAGTTTGAGCCCGATCTAAAGGCTTGGTTAAAGCGTCAGAATAAAGATGTTGTATTTAAGAAAGTGCCCATTGCCTTTCGTGATGAACTAATGCCCCATAGCTTATTGTTTTATGCCCTGGAGTCTTTGGGAAAGGGTGAGGCGCTTAATGACAAAGTGATGTTTGCCATGCATCGTGAGAACAAGCGACTTCTCAATGAAAACGAGATTGCCGATTGGGTCGCCGCTCAAGGCGTTGATCGTAATGCATTCTTAGCAGCCTATCGCTCGTTTGCTGTTCTTTCAAAAGCCCGCGCTGCTAATCAGTTAGGGAATGCCTACCGAATTGATGGTGTACCAACCGTGGCGATTCAGGGGAAGTACATTACATCGCCATCGATTGCTGGCTCACGTGCCAAGTCTATTCAGGTGATGGATTTCTTAGTGAATAAAGTCCGCAAAGACGGCTACAAATAGACTTAGATCTTCACAAATTTACGCAATATCCAAAAGTAGATTGGGTAGGGCAAGATGCGTAAGAACTTTAAAAAACCTGAAAAGCGTTTGGGGAAGTGAATATCAAATTCTCCGCGCGTAATTCCATCTAGGATTTCATTAGCGGCAGTCTGTGCAGAGATCAGGGCCGGCATTTCAAAGTCATTTTGAGCAGTTGCTTCGGTTTCCACAAAGCCCGGAGAAATCATATGAACCCCAATACCCTTGGGCTGCAGATCATAAAACAAGGTTTCGCAGAAATTAATCATCGCTGCCTTTGTTGGCCCGTAAGCCAAGGCCTTGGGTAAACCGCTATAGCCTGCAACACTGCCGACAATGGCAATATGTCCGCTACCGCGGGCAAGCATCGCCGGCAATACAACCCCAACTGCACGCATTGGACCCAAGAGATTCGAATCGACCGTTTTCTCAGCGTCGGCCATATTGAAGGTATCTGCTCGCATCGGAATATAAATTCCGGAGACAAAAAGCAGTAAATCAATACCGCCCCATTCGTTCTCAATCTTCTGATATGCCTCTTGAATATCAGCCTCACGCATGACATCAACAGGTAGGATTAGATAATCGTCCTTTGGATGAGTCTGAGCAATTGCCTCAAGGCGTTCGACGCGACGACTCGATAGTGCAACCCGAGCTCCTTTTTGAAAAAGGGCCTTAACGCAAGCCTCACCAATGCCGCTCGATGCCCCAATCACCCATACGCGTTGTTGCTGATAGTTCAAAATCGCTGGTTGTTTCATTGATTACCCTATTTCGGTTGGTGGCTGAGCGTAAATTGAACGACATCAATATTTTGTTCTTTGAAGCCGGCTGCACAGTACATCAGATAAAAGTTCCATAACCGAATGAAGGGTTCATCAAACCCAAGCTCTCGGATTTCAGGGAGTTTTTGATTAAAGTGCTCATACCAAATACAAAGGGTTTTGGCATAGTCATGCCCAAAGGCGAATTCACATTCGATTTGCAGCCCCGCTTGTTGTGCATAGTGTTTAAATGCTTCTCGGGATGGCAACATCCCACCCGGGAAAATATATTGCTGAATAAAGTCCGTGCTTTTGCGATAACGGTCAAACAGATTTTCAGCGATCACAATCGTTTGAATACATGCTTTGCCATTTTGCTTCAGGCAGCGGGCAATGGTTTCAAAATACATTGGCCAATATTGCTCGCCAACTGCTTCAAACATTTCAATGGAGGCGATCCCATCAAATTGATCCTTGCAATCCCGATAGTCTTGAAGTCGTACTTCATGGCGATTGGGCCATTGTCGATTGACGCGATCCATTGCAAATGACTGCTGTTCGGTTGAGAGGGTGAGTCCTGTAACCCGGTGACCGGCAAGGGCTGCTTCTTCCATAAATCCACCCCACCCACAACCAATCTCTAGAATCTTGCTATTGGGTTGAAGTGCCAGAGAATTTAAGATATTGCGATATTTTGCCCGTTGCGCAAGCTCCAAACTGGCATTCGAGTCAGCCCCAAACCAAGCGCTCGAATAGGTCATGCTGGGATCAAGCCACAGGCGATAAAACGCATTGCCTAGGTCGTAGTGCGCATGAATATTCTTTTTGCTGCCCGCCTTATTGTTCCGGTTCAGAAAATGACGAAATCGATACACTAAGGACCCGAACCAATTGCCATAAATGGCACGTTCAAGAACATTGCGGTTCTTGACGGCGAGGTCGAGTAACTTTTCAAGATGGGGGCTGTCCCAATCCCCGCGGATATACCCTTCAGCAAAGCCAATATCACCATGCCGCAAAATGTCTTGGAATGCAGACCAGCGATGGAAGCGAATCTCAGCATGTAAGGAATCGGTTCGATTGCCAAATTCACGCTGTTCACCATTTGGAAAAGTCATCACCAGATGACCGATGGATAACTGCTTTAAGAGGCGCTCAATGGTCCGAGCAGCAAGACTTAGTTTTCCATCTGCCGGGATTTTTTCAGTGCGCGATACCGATAATTTGTGGAGCAGGGATTGTCCGGGTCGAATCATGAGCTTACTTCAATTCTAGGGGGCGTTGGTTTTGAGTAAAATGGTACCCCCTTTAGCCAAAGTTTGAGGGCTTGCCAATGAATGCGCGCAATCACGCCAAAGGTCATCATCGGGTAACGCAGCTTCGCACGGCTCAAAGCAGAGCGTGACAGGGGAAAATCTTGACCACTAATGCTGGTGTAGATCAGTGGCTGATGATCGGTGTAAAGCTCAATGCGACATACCGAATCCATTTTGCGTTGGCTGTCTTTGGAAAAAAGAAACCGAAACCGATACTCACCAGAAACATCACAAAATGGCGATACATGAAAAATTTTCTGACTAATCAGCGTTTCGCCTGAAAATAATTCTGCACCATCTTTTTTGTGAAGCAGGTAACAGTGCCGTTCACCAAAAGTGTTATTCACTTCAGCTAGGATCGCACGTACCGCTTGATGCCCATCCGTGTAGATCCAAAAGCTAACAGGATTAAACACGTAACCTAACACTCTTGGAAATGTTTGTAGCCAAATTTCACCATCAGGAATTGAAACACCCTCTTGCTCAAAAAGAGACTCTGCCCAGGCCAGAGAATTTTCCGTACCGTGACCATGATCGCGGTCGTAAAACGAGTAAAAGGCCCATTGGTTATCGCCCATGCCATATTGTTTGAGAAGCTCGGGATTACGATTGCGCTCTCGCATTGGGATCTTTAATGTGAAGACTCCATAACTAAATCGATTGACTACCGGTCTTAAGCGGCTATGCTTGACTTGACCAAAATTAATCAGTGGATGCGCCATCGCTCGCAATACTAATCTTTATCTTAGTTAGCCGATTGCAATGGCGGGCGCTTAAGCGGGGCATGGAGCGAGGCAACAAGGTCAGCTGCGACCAATTCTCCTGAGCGAAGACCGTCCTCATGAAAGCCGTATCCAGTCCACGCGCCACAGAACCAAATTCCTGCCTTACCTTGAATTAATGAAAGATTCTTCTGTGCCGAAATCGCTTTGGCATCAAAAATGGGATGTGAATAGGAAATCTCCTTAAAGACCAATTCAGGTTTTGGGTCAATCAGGGGGTTAAGGCTCACAATAATCGGTTCTTCATGCAAAGCAGCTGGTAGGGGTTGTAGCTTATTGATGAGATAGTCCACACTGACCGATTGAATCTGATTTTTGGTGTAAGTGGTTTTATAGTTCCAGGCTGCCCAGCAGCGCTTGGTCTGAGGTAAAAGGCTGGCATCACGGTGTAACACCGCACGATTTGCTTGATAGGGGATGGCAGCTAAGAGAGAGCGATCAAATTCATCAATCCCATGGAGTAGTTTTAGGCTTTCATCGCTGTGGCAAGCCATGATGACTTCGTCAAAATAATGAATCCCTTGGGAGCTAATTAATTCAATACGCTTATCTGGGCTTTGTGCATCTGGCACATTCACTTTTTTGACCGACTCACGAATTAACTTAAATCGATCCGGATGCATCGCGTTGATTAGTCTTGCCACATACTCTTTCGATCCACCCTTCACGGTTAGCCATTGTGGACGATTGTTGACCTGCAAGAGTCCATGGTTATGACAAAACCGCACCATGGTTTCGATCGGAAACTCGAGCATCTGTTGGGTGGGGCATGACCAGATCGCACCAATCATTGGCAAAAAGTACCACTCCCTAAACGATTGACTAAATCCATGTTCATCCAGAAACGACGCGATCGATTGCAACTGCTTTGGATCGGTGCTATGCCCGGCGCTTACTTGTTTCGTTGCTAGTGCCGTTGCCAAGCGATTAAAACGTAGGATATCGGCAACCATTCTCCAAAATGCTGGGCGAAGTAGATTCTTTCGTTGCCCAAATAAAGTATTGAGATTATCGCCCGACCATTCTAGAGAGTGATCAATGGAAACCGAGAAGGTCATTTCCGATAAGGCAATTGGAACCTGCAGTTCCTCAAATAAACGCGTTAGGCGCGGATAGGTTTTTCGGTTAAAGACTAGAAACCCAGTATCCACGGCGCACTTGATTGCACCATTGCGACCCGGAACCTCAATATCAACGGTGTTGCTGTGTCCGCCAATATGCGAAGCTTCCTCAAATAGCGTGACATGAACCCCCGCATTTTTTTGTAATGCATATGCGCAGCCTAAGCCGGAGATGCCGGCGCCAACAATCGCAACTTTCTTTTGGGGCATGGAATGGGAAGCAGTATTCACGAGGCTTTTGACTTTAGTAGTTTTTCAATTTCAGAGGTAATCGATTTGCTATCGGGTTTCGTTAGGCTATTAAAGGAATCAACAATATTGCCGTCACGATCAATCAGGTATTTGTAAAAATTCCACTTTGGAGTGGTCCCCGTTTTGACAATCAACATCTTAAATAGAGGATTCGCTTCTCTGCCACTAACGGAGCTTTTAGCAAACATTGGGAATTTTACATCGTAGGTATTTTTGCAAAACTCCGCGATTTCTTTATTCGATCCGGGCTCCTGTTGCCCAAAATCATTCGATGGAAAGCCCAGAATCACAAAGCCACGATCTTTATAACGGGCATAGATTTTCTCGAGTGACTCATACTGACTGGTAAAACCACAAAAGCTGGCTGTATTCACGACCATGATGACCTTACCTTGGTATTGGCAAAGACTTTGTGGGATTTCATCCTGAAGCCTTGGAAAGGTATGTGACAGTGCGGGACTGCACTTATTTACCGATGGGTTGGCCTGGGCATCATTTGGACTTAGCATGGTCGTTGCACCAAATAGGGAAATCATGATTAACCATTTCATCAAGAATCCTCACTTTTAAGCTAGAAACCTTGAAGTCTACCGTCTTCCGCCTTCTTTTGTGTTTTGGGGAAAATTACCCCTTTAATTCAGGATCGAGCAGGGTTTTGGGTAGGAATCATCTAGAATTTGATCTATGACGCAGCCAATCCTAAAGCCCCCTGCCTTTGAAGCGAAACTATGTGCTGCTAGTGGGGATTTAGAGGCAAAGTTAGAGTCCTTGGCTCGCCCCATGGTTTTTACGAATGGCGTATTCGATCTTTTGCACCGGGGACATGTCAGTTACTTAGCGCAAGCTCGCCAGCTTGGCAAAAGTTTGGTCGTGGGTGTTAATTCAGATGCATCGGTGCGAATGTTAGGAAAAGGTGCTGATCGCCCGATTAATGGGCAAGAGGATCGTATGGCCCTTTTGGCGGCACTTGAAAGCGTTGATTTGGTAGTGCTGTTTTCAGAGGAGACCCCTGTCGACTTGATTCGTAGGATCCGTCCAGATATTTATGTCAAAGGCGGAGATTATGCAATCGAGTCTTTAGAGGAAACCAAGCTGGTGCAATCATGGGGTGGAAAAGCATACGCGATCCCCTTTATTTATGAGCGCTCCACTACGAACCTACTTGGCAAGATTCGTTCTTAGTTTCTTGCGACTTGGGTATTGAGCCAAGCCCAAAGCCCTCGGAGTACCAAACTCGGCATTTTTTCTGCGGGAATTTGATTGTGAATCAGCCCATCAAATAAGGTAGCGGCATGACCTCCATCGATCCATACACGGGTAATGGCTTGATGCCGCTGTTTAGCAAAATTCATTGCCTGCGTGACCGCCCCCAGATGGACTAGCCGCGATCCTTCATCAATCGCACTCGCAGTATCCAATCCTATGCCAGCCGATCCTTGATCAAGGCTCGCTACATTAAGACCGGCGGTATGTTGCAATAGGCTTTGGCGCATGAGTCCCAACCCCGGCAGGATCCAACCACCATAGTGCATTCCATTGCCACCCAAAAAATCAATGGTTGTTGCGGTACCGGCACTAATCACTAAGGTGTTGTCATTCGATAGCTCTCGTGCAGCAATTAATGCGGCCCAGCGATCGGCACCCAGGGTGTGGGTGTTTTGGTATTGCGTGCGCAGAGATGGATATGATGAGTTTCCGAGCAGACGAAACTGGGGACAGTGTTGCCAGGGCTGAAGTAGCTCATTGAGCTGTTGGACTGCAGATTCTGTCGCCACACAGCAAAGTCCAATCGCACTTGGGGTTGGGATGGTATTGAGAATGTAGTGAGCCAGCTCATCACGGTGCTCTTTTGAGCCTAGTAACTTGGTATCAATGGCACCGGAATGATCCCATAATTTTTTATCGCGCTCGACGGGATTGCGTTTGCTATTCACACTTGCCCACTTTAAGCGCGAGTTACCAATATCAATCAGTAAGAATGAGCTCATAGATGCTTTCTTAAAGAGACATCTCCGGCATAGATCGCCATTAATTCGCTATTACCAGGCACTTGCAGTAAAAGTGCGCCCTCTTCATTAATGCCATGGGCAATGCCTGTTTGCTTAACTACGCCTGACTCCGAAATGCTCACTGGTTGATCGCGATAGGCATCCCAAAAATCCCATTGCGAACGAAAAGGCACAAATCCTTTTTTGGCAAAGAGTTCAAGATAGTCGCCTAGAGCGTTGAGAATGGCGAGCCAAACTAAATCAGCCTCCATCGGCATGTGCTTGTGATTGAGTTCTGAGAGAGCGCTAATGGGCAGTTGCGCGGCGTCTTCTAAGGATTTGGAATGGCTTAAGTTCATACCGATCCCAATAATCACCCAAATTCGTTCATTTGGATTGGAGCCCGCAAGTTTCCCCCCCTCAATCAGAATCCCACCTAATTTGCGTTCCTTGATCAAAAGGTCATTGGGCCACTTTAGTGAAAGACCGTGTTGACGCAGACTCATTTCATCAAGCCCAAGACTCTTGGAGATCCCCTGGATCACCGCGAGTCCGCAAACAAGACTTAGCCCATGCAGGGATTGTTGTGTTTGATCAAAGGGATAAGCGAGCGAGAACGATAAAGAAGAATTTGGCTCTGCAAACCAATGTCGCCCAGATCGCCCTTTACCCTTGGTTTGGTGTTTGGCCAAACGGGAGATGGGGTCGATAAGCGCCCCAGTGCGCCAACGCGCCATGAGATCGTCGTTGGTTGATTCAGTTTCGGCTACGCGCTCAAGAATGCAATTCCAGTTCATTTGTCTATTGTAGAAAGGTCTCGATAGAATGGGTACTTATGTCAGGCAAAGCCAAAAAAGACCTTACTCAAGAACGCACTGATACGCCAAGAGTGCCTCAGCGTATTCATTGGCCTTTGCAGGCAATGCCGCTGGCTCGGGCAATCGCAATCATTTATGTCTTGCTCATTGGCTATGGATGTTTAAACCCTTTTAATGTGGATTGGAAGTTTGGTTTAGATCCATTTGCGTGGTGGTCGGGCCCCCTGCCTAAATACATTACCTTATTTGATGTGACGATCAATGTCTTGGGATACATTCCCTTGGGCTTTATTTTGGTGTTCGCTCTTTATCCTCGCTGGCAAGGATTTCGAGCAATTGCCATTGCCTTAGTATTTAGCGCCCTTCTATCAGGCGCGATCGAGAGTGCACAAAGTTGGTTGCCCACCCGAGTACCGACACAAATTGATTGGATCGCTAATTTAATGGGTGCCTTAATTGGGGCACTGTTGGCTCAACCCTTAGGGCCACACTGGTTATCTGGAACAGCACTGCGTAAGCGCTTTGATTACTGGTTTGGCACACGTTGGTTAAGTGTTGCTCTATTTATTTTGTTCCCGTTCGCACAAATTTATCCCCAAAGCGCATGGTTGGGAATGGGCTTTTTGGGTCTTGGCATCAATCCGATTGCAAGCTGGGGATTGGATGGAATGCACCACACGATTTATGAGGCTTTAGTAACAGGCCTTAGTTGGTTTGGCGTTTGCCTATTCTTCTCTTTGGCACTACGTAACAATATTCCTAAACTACCAATACTTGCAGGATTATTAGCGATCACGATCACGATCAAATCCTTATTTACATCCTTACAGTTTGGGTCGGAGTTTGGCTTTGTGTGGTTAAGTGCAGGTGCAATTTGGGGGATGGTGCTCAGCAGTCTCCTAGCTAGCATTTTTATACGCTTTTCAACCAGCATTCGGCTCATTGCCTGTATCAGCGCTTTAGTTGCTCTTATGATTTTGGTGAACTATTTTCCAGATAATCCCTACTTCACTATTAGCCTGCCTCGATGGAATCACAGCCGTTTAGCCCACCTCAATGATTTAATGCAATGGCTGTCTTGGCTGTGGCTGCCAGTGGCATTCATTTGGCTGATTCATTTCGCCCGACGGGCAAATCAGTGAGTTCGGCCAGAAGCCACATCCACCGATATAATTTCTAGGATGAGCTATCAATACCACCTATTCTTTTGTTTAAACGAGCGCAGTAATGGCGATGATTGCTGTGCTCGGCACAATGCCCAAGCCTTATTTGATTTCACTAAAAAACGGGTTAAGGAATTAGGACTCAACGGCGCAGGCAAGGTGCGTGTAAATAAAGCAGGTTGTTTAGATCATTGTGCCAATGGCCCAGTCATGGTGGTTTATCCCCAGGGTGTGTGGTACTCCATGATCGATACTGAAGATGTGGAAGAAATTATCGACTCTCATTTGATGCAAGGTAAACCTGTCGAACGTTTAATGATTTAACTAAGCGATTAGGCATGGCATGAACAGTCGGACCCAAACCATTACGATTCCTGGCCCAGTCGGCCAAATTCAGCTCTCGATTGATTTGCCAGAGAGCCTCAAACAAAATCCCCATACTGAGTTGCGAGGATTGGCCTTGATTGCCCACCCCCATCCCTTACTCGGCGGCACCATGGATAACAAGGTGGTGCAGACCTTAGCAAGAACGTTTAATCAGTTGGATTATGTATGCGTGAGACCCAATTTTCGGGGGGTTGGTTTATCGGAAGGCGTGCATGATGAGGGGCGTGGCGAGCTCGACGATCTAATTTGCATTAGTGATTGGATGCGTACCCCAGGAGCTTGGACGCAAAGTCTACCAAATGCCAATGAGCAGCTTTGGATTACCCAAGTCAATCAATTGCCGTTGGTGCTAGCAGGCTTCTCATTTGGTAGTTATGTGGGCACCCATTTGGTTCAAAAACTAGCTGAGCTTGGACGACCGGTAGAGCGCTTTGTCATGGTGGGTAGCGCAGCAGGCAAGTGGGAGTTGGCCGAACGTGTTCCCGCTGATACGATTGTGATTCATGGGGAAAATGATGAGACCATTCCGTTGAGTGCGGTATTTGATTGGACTCGTCCTCAAGAATTAACTGTGCATGTGGTACCAGGAGCTGATCATTTTTTTCATCGCAAGTTGCACTGCATACGCAATATTATTTTGTCTAACTGGTTGGGCTTTCCGAGAACATCATCATGAACACCAATACTCCCGCAGAGTCCCTGATTCAGTATCCATGTGATTTTCCAATCAAGGTAATGGGTAAAGCAGCCCCCGAGTTTTTACCGGCAGTGATTCATATTGCAAAACAATTCGATCCCAATTTTCAGGAGACAAGCATTGAAGAGCGGCCATCACGTGATGGTAATTACCTCGGCCTAACCATTACAGTGCATGTAACCAGTCGTGAGCAGCTCGATGAAATCTATCGAACACTATCCACCCATCCCTTGGTGAGCGTCGTACTCTAGTGAGTTGCTATGCAGGCTAGCCCAGTACAAATTCGATTCTTGGGCTTGGTGGGATACCAAGAAGCTTTTGAAGCCATGCAACGGTTTACACAAGAACGCTCTGCGACGACGATTGATGAAGTGTGGGTCTTGCAACATCCTCCGGTCTTTACCTTGGGATTGGCTGGAGAGCCAAGTAATTTACATACTCCGATTGATTCTATTCCTCTTATTGCAGTTGATCGTGGCGGTGAGATTACCTATCACGGGCCAGGCCAAATCGTGATTTATTTATTACTTGATCTTAAGCGTAAGAAGCTCTTTGTCAAAGAGCTGGTTTCGCGCATTGAGGAAGCGCTTATCCAGACCCTCATTGATTACAAGGTAATCACTGAGCGTAAATCCGGTGCTCCTGGCATTTATCTTAGTGAGCAGCCTCAGGTATCACCGTCCCTTTGGGGTGCCAAGATTGCAGCCTTGGGGCTTAAAATTACCAAACAATGCAGTTACCACGGTTTAGCACTGAATATTGATATGGACTTATCACCCTTTGAGGCAATCCACCCTTGTGGCTATGAGGGCTTAAAAACGATTGACCTCAAGTCGCTTGGAATCAGCGAGAATATCGATACCGTTGCAGGAAATTTACTGAATCACCTACAACAGCAGTTGCAATTGGAACCTGTTTGATGAGCGATCTAAAAAAAGAATACGATCCCCTGCAAAAACAAAAATCGGCAGACAAGACTGCGCGGATTCCAATTAAGATCGTGCCTCTAGCCGAGACCTTAAAAAAGCCGGACTGGATTCGGGTCAAAGCCGCGTCGAGTAGTTCGCGCTTTAATGAGATTAAGCAGATTTTGCGTGAGAACCAGTTGGTCACTGTATGTGAAGAGGCAAGCTGTCCTAATATTGGTGAGTGTTTTGGTAAAGGCACAGCCACCTTTATGATCATGGGCGATAAATGTACGCGACGCTGTCCGTTTTGTGATGTAGGGCATGGTAGACCTGACCCCTTAGATGCACAAGAGCCGATTAATCTCGCAAAGACAATAGCCGCACTTAAACTTTCCTATGTGGTGATTACAAGCGTTGATCGTGATGATCTGCGTGATGGCGGCGCACAGCATTTTGTCGATTGCATCCGACGAACCAAAGAGCTTTCACCGTCAACTCGTGTTGAGGTCTTAGTGCCTGATTTTCGGGGACGACTTGAGAAGGCTCTCGATATATTTGCTAGCGATCCACAAGGCTTGCCTGATGTCATGAACCATAACCTAGAAACCGTACCGCGCTTATATAAGCAAGCCAGACCAGGGTCAGACTATTCACACTCATTGAAGCTATTGAAAGACTTCAAAGCACGCTTTCCAAAGATACCAACCAAGAGCGGTTTGATGGTTGGATTGGGCGAGACCGATGAGGAGATTTTGGAGGTGATGCAGGATATGCGCGCACATGATATTGATATGCTCACGATTGGTCAGTACCTTGCTCCCTCGAATCACCATTTACCAGTATTGCGGTATGTACACCCAGATACATTTAAAGAGTTTGAGCAAAAAGCGTATGCGATGGGCTTTAGCCATGCAGCGGTTGGTGCGATGGTGCGCTCAAGTTATCACGCTGATCAACAAGCCCATGAGGCTGGCGTTGTATAGGGCAATACGCATATTTGGGCTAGCTACCCTTTGTACTCTCATCGTAGCGTGTAGCCCTCAATTTGATTGGCGTACCATTAAAAACGATGCTCAGGGCTATTCGGTGATGTTTCCGAGTAAGCCCCAACTAATTGAGCGCGACATTACCTATCAAACAACGTCTCTAAAGCAAACTCTGGAGTTCGGCAAAGTCGATGAGGATGTATTTGCGGTGATGACCACACAAATCCCAGCCACGATTGCGAGTCAGGTCACACAGGTTGAGCAGATGTTAAAAAATACCCTGCTTCGACAGGCAAACACAACCCAATTTAATCTGGTTAAAGATGCTATCAGCCGAATTGGCCCAGCGGGTCAAGCTAAACAAGTCACGCAAGACTATTATTTAGGTCTTCCTGAAAACAAAAAGGTGATGCGGGTGCGGTGGCTCATTAGACCAGCAACAAATGACTCTGTGAACCTTTATCAAATCAGCGTCATTCGGACGGGGCAGCAAAGCCAATTAGAGCCCCTCCTTAATCAAGAGAACATCACTATATTTTTTGATGAGTTTCGACCAAACTAAGCACTAAATGAGTCGGACGCATTATTCCCATTGGTATGGCAGACCCAATGATCATCTAAAGCTACCCCTTGAGGGCGGGTTTGCATTACGGATTTTCTTGTGCTTTGCCATGGCCTACTTCATGTCGTATGCATTTCGCACGATTAATGTGGTGATCGCTCCTGATCTTGTGCGTGATCTGCAAATTAGCAATGCCGATCTAGGGCTTTTGTCATCAGCTTATTTTGTTGGTTTTGGAATGACCCAAATTCCCTTGGGTTTAGCGCTTGATCGCTTTGGCCCGCGCATTACTGAAACATGGGTGATGACCCTTGCGGTGATTGGCGCCATTATGTTTGCCTTAGCCGAGAACTTCAACACGCTCGTCATCGCACGCGTCTTAATTGGAATGGGGGTATCTGCATGTCTCATGGCTGCATTCTCAGGCTTTAGGGCTTGGTACGCGCCCTCTCAACAAGGACAATTAGCTTCAGCCATGTTGGTGTTTGGTACCAGTGGTGCCCTAGCAAGCACATGGCCAGTTCATCTGGTCACGCCTTATATCGGTTGGCGCGGAGTCTTTCTGGTACTTGCTGGCTTGTCATTTCTGGCAATCCTGATTCTGTACTTTGGTTTGCCGGTGCGAAAACAACATCAGCAACGTCAGCACACAAATCACGAAGTACCCAGTGCACAAGCGAATTTATCGTGGCAAAGTTATCAGCCGATTTTGACCAATCCATTTTTCTGGCGGATCCTGCCACTGGGCACATTTTGTTATGGTGGATTTATTGCGATACAAACCTTATGGTTTGGTCCTTGGCTCATTGAGGTGATGGAGTATCACCCCAGTACTGCCGCACAAATCGTTTTTGGTTTTAATACCGTTCTCCTCTTTGCCTATCTCTTTAACGCATGGATCTTGCCAAAGTTAGCCAAGCGCGGAGTTGATACCATGCGTTACATGACCTGGATGGTAGGGGCATCGATGATCATGCAAGCCTGTGCGTATTTTTGGCAAACGCCCTTGGTATGGATCTGGTGGTATTTATTTGCTATTACGTGCGCCTCGTTTGTGTTGGCGCAGAGTATTATTGTTTTGTATTTTCCGAAGCACTATTCGGGAAGAGTTAGCACCACCTACAACTTAACACTCTTTATCGGTGCCTTTATTGTGCAATGGGGTATTGGCCACTTATTGGATTTAGGCATTGCCTTGGGTTGGAACAAAACCAGTGCTTATGATTTAGCACTTGCGGTATTTCTAGTGGTGCAGATTGCTGGCTTTATTTGGTTCTTGATCGCACCCAAATATTTTCCAGCTACTTTCTTTCGAGATGATGAAGCTACAGATGAAGCTATAAAGATTTAAGCAGTTATAACTTATTGATTACGACTTGTTTTCAAGAGCAGCTACTTTTGCTTCAAGCGCTTCCAATTTCTCACGAGTCTTGGTCAAGACCTTGGACTGAATATCAAACTCTTCGCGTGTAACCAAATCCATGCGCTGAAAACCTTGGGTCATCATGGCTCGGATATTTTTTTCAATGTCTTTTGCGGGCGAGTTGCGGATGACCTCACCGATCTTGTTTTGCATATCGACCGCAATGGTCTGCATTTGCTCGAATAGTTGACTGGGTTTTTGCATAAAAGAATTGTAGGGCGAACCCAAAGACCTTGCATGCCCAAAGGTGGTGCACAAAATGACCCCAAATGATGCATTCATTTGGTGCAAAATCCCATAAAAAACCCAAATACTCACCAAATTAAGCCCGAATAAAGTCAAATCCAAAGCCAAAAAATCTACTAAGTATTTGATTTAAAACAATATTCAAGAAGCTGGCACGCTTATTGCATGAATAAATGTGTAGTGCATTTTTTCATTCAACCAGAAGGGAGTATTTATGAACACTTTTAAGAAAACAACATTGGCTCTAGCGATCTCTGCATTGGCTGGCGGCGCAATGGCCCAATCGGCACCAGCACCTGCTCCAGAGACCAGCCCCATTACTGCAAACGTAACGCTCGTTAATGACTATCGCTTCCGTGGAATTAGTCAAACTAACTTTAAGCCAGCCATTCAAGGAGGCTTTGATTATGCTCATGAAAGCGGCGTCTACGTCGGAAACTGGAACTCAAATATCTCTTGGATTAGTGATGGACAGCCCGGAGTCAGCGCACCATTGGAAATGAATTTCTATGGAGGATTTAAAAAGGAGTTAATTGCGAAAGGATTTGCATCTGATATTGGCGTCTTGCAATATTACTATCCAACTTCTGGCGCCTTCACTTCTATTGTGAGCCCAAATACAACCGAAATTTATGCCGCTCAAAACTTTACGCTAGGTCCTGTTGCGGGATTTGTTAAGTTCTCTTATGCGGTAACTAATGCCTTCGGAAATGCAAATAGTTCAGGTTCTTATTACCCTGACTTAACCGTCAACTATGACACCGGCATATGGGGAATCACTGCAAACGGTCACATTGGGTATCAATATATTGCTGGAACTGCTAATGGCGCTACTGTCTCAAATAGCACTCTTTATTCCTACACAGATTGGAAACTTGGTTTTACCAAAGATTTTGGAGGTGGTTTATCAGCGGCCATAGCATATGTGGGAACGAATGCTGCTACATATAACGGCGCATACTCATATGCAACACCAGCATCTTCAGGATTGCCACAAAAAAATCTTGGAAGAGCCGGGGCACTTGTCTCTCTCACCAAAACCTTCTAATTCTTCTCACTATCTAGGAGATATGCATGAAAATGATTACCGCAATCATCAAGCCTTTCAAGCTTGACGAGGTGCGTGAGGCTCTCTCAGAAGTTGGGGTTTCAGGCATCACCGTTTCAGAGGTGAAAGGCTTTGGTCGACAAAAGGGTCACACCGAGTTGTATCGCGGTGCTGAGTATGTAGTTGATTTTTTACCCAAGGTTCGCATTGAAGCTGCGGTAGAAGACGGCATCCTTGATCGCGCCATTGAGGCGATTGAGAAATCAGCACGCACGGGCAAGATTGGTGATGGCAAGATTTTTGTCTCTTCAATCGAACATGTCGTTCGTATTCGTACCGGTGAAACCGGTACCTCAGCACTATAAGGGGTTAAACATGTTGAATTGGATAAAAAAAGTCCTAACGAGTGGCGCAGTGGCACTAGCCATTGGCGTCACTGGTGTAGTGGCAACGTCTGCTGCTTTGGCTGCTCCTGAGCCAATCGCTGCTGCCGCTGCTACTGCTGCAGCCGCTGCTCCAGAAGTAAAAGCGACTGTTGAAAAAGCAGATATTGCTTGGATGATGTTAAGTACCATCTTGGTCATCATGATGGTTGTTCCAGGCTTGGCCTTGTTTTATGGTGGCTTGGTCCGCAGTAAAAACATGCTCTCGGTCTTGATGCAGGTCATGACAGTGTTTTCATTGATTGCTATTTTGTGGGTGATTTATGGATACTCCTTGGCATTTGGTGGCGAAGGGTTATTTATTGGTGACTTTAGTAAGCTCTTTTTATCGGGCGTTACGATCGAGTCCTTATCGGATACCTTTACCGACACCTCTAAGATCCCTGAATTAATTTTTATTGCTTTTCAGGCAACCTTTGCCGGCATTACTGCCTGTCTGATTGTTGGCTCGTTTGCTGAGAGAATGAAATTTGCAGCAGTGCTTTTGTTCTGTGCAATCTGGTTCACCTTCGCCTACCTCCCAATCGCTCACATGGTTTGGGGCCCAGGAGGCTATCTGCTTGGTAAGGGCGATCTCGACTTTGCTGGCGGCACCGTGGTGCATATCAATGCAGGTATCGCTGGTTTAATTGGTGCCTACATGATTGGTAAGCGCATTGGTTATGGCAAAGATGCAATGACGCCTCATAGCTTGACCCTAACCATGGTTGGCGCATCACTCCTCTGGGTGGGCTGGTTTGGATTCAATGCCGGTTCGAACTTAGAAGCAAATGCAACGGCAACATTGCCCTTCATTAATACCTTGCTTGCGCCTGCTGCTGCAGTCTTGGCTTGGAATATCGCTGAGACTATGTTTAGAGGTAAGGCCTCGATGTTAGGTGCAGCATCTGGTGCGATTGCAGGATTGGTTGGTATCACTCCAGCTTGCGGCACAGTCGGTCCAATGGGCGCAATTGTGATTGGACTGGTTTGCGGTTTCGTATGTTTCTGGGCAGTAAGCGGCTTAAAGAAAATGCTCGGTGCGGATGACTCTTTGGATGTGTTCGGCGTTCACGGTGTTGGTGGCATCATCGGTGCGATCCTAACCGGTGTGTTCACAGCCCCAAGTCTTGGTGGAACGGGTGATGATGATTTCTCAATCGCCAGCCAAGTATTGATCCAGGCCGAAGGTGTTGGCATCACCATCGTCTGGTGCGCAATTGTGTCTGTAATTGCGTACAAGATTGTGGATATCGTAATTGGTTTACGTGTGAACGAAGATCAAGAGCGTGAGGGTCTCGATCTCGTATCGCACGGCGAGACCGCTTATTCAAAATAAGCATTCTGATGAAACGGGTTTGTTGGTTTTTAGTGATTCCAACAAGCCCAATCATCAAATAGCAGTTCGTAGCATGGCATTGCAATAGTGATTTGTTGTTTTTTTACCCCTCACTAGGTGGCACTGGTTGGTTGCCTAGTTTTTAAGCGCGGAATCGCAAGATTCCGCGTCTTTCTTTCAAAAAACTTACAATGCGGATATGGTCCCGCATCTTATAACCGCCTTAAGTGGCCCCCTCTTAGAGCTCGAGTCGAAAGTCCTCGAAGCAACCCCAACGATTGAGCGCTGGTTTCGCTTGGAATGGCAGGAGCACACTCCACCGTTTTATTGCTCGGTCGATCTACGTAATTCTGGATTTAAACTCTCTCCAGTTGATACCAATCTGTTTCCGGGTGGGTTTAACAATTTATCTCCAGAAATGCTGCCTTTGGCAGTCCAAGCTGCCATGGCGGCGATTGAGAAAATCTGCCCCGAGGCCAAAAATTTATTATTGATTCCGGAGCGCCATACACGCAATACCTTCTATCTGCAGAATATTGCTTGCCTATCATCGATTCTGCGCCAAGCGGGATTAAATGTTCGTTTGGGTACTCTATCGGACGATATTAAAAAACCGACCACCATCGAATTGCCTGAGGGTGGCAAATTAGTTTTGGAACCACTGACGCGTTTAGGTTTGCGCAAGACTCGTTTGGGTTTGAAGGATTTTGATCCTTGCTCTATTTTGCTCAATAACGATTTATCGGCTGGTATTCCGCCAATCCTTGAGAATGTATACGAGCAATACTTATTGCCAGGTTTGCATGCGGGCTGGCCAATTCGTCGTAAATCCAATCATTTTCAGGCGTACGAAGAGTTAGCCAAGAAATTTGCCAAATTAATCAATATTGATCCGTGGATGATTAATCCGTATTACGCCCGTTGCACAGGGATGGATTTTCATGAGCAAAAGGGTGAAGAGCAATTACTCGCAGCCGTTGATCAGGTGCTCAAAAAGACCGCCAAGAAATACCGTGAGTATGGGATAAAAGATAAGCCCTATGTGGTTGTTAAGCCTGATGCGGGAACTTATGGAATGGGCGTGATGATCGCGCACGACCCCAATGATTTAAAGAACTTGAATCGTCGTGATCGTAATAAGATGAGCGTCGTTAAAGAGGGTCTTGAGGTCAGTGACGTGATTGTTCAAGAAGGGGTCTACACCTTTGAAAAGGTCAATGAGGCGGTGGCCGAACCTGTGGTTTATATGATTGATCGTTATGTCGTCGGGGGTTTCTATCGGGTTCATACCGATCGTGGACCTGATGAGAATTTGAATGCACCTGGCATGCATTTTGTGCCCCTTGCGTTTGAGCAAAACGCCATGCCGGATATGAAAGCAAAGCCAGGCAGCGCAGCACCAAACCGATTCTACTTATATGGCGTTGTAGCGCGCTTGGCTCTGCTCGCTGCATCGCTTGAGCTTGAGCGCACCGATCCGGATGCCGAGGCCGCTTAAGTCTGGCCATGAAATTTCTGTTTATTGCCGATCCACTCGATTCATTTAAGGTCGAGAAAGATAGCACTCTGGCCATGATGCGCGCCGCGCAGGCTGCGGGCCATGCGATTTGGTATACCCAAAGCCATGATTTGGTATGGGGTCAAGGCAAGGCCAGAGCGCGTTGCCAAGCAATTAAACTTTTAGATGGTGAGCATTGGTATGCATTAGGTTCTTTTGAGGAGCATCCGCTGGAATATTTTTCAGCGGTCTTAATGCGTCAAGATCCACCATTCACGGTGGAGTATTTGACGAGCACCTGGATCTTATCGGCCGCTGTTTTGCAAGGAGCGCGGGTATTTAATTCGCCGGATGCGGTTCGCAATCATTCTGAAAAACTCTCGATCACGGAGTTCCCGCAATTTATCCCTCCGAGTTTAGTGACGCGTGATATTCATGCGATCCGCGATTTTCATCAGCTTCATCACGACATTGTTATTAAGCCACTCGATGGTATGGGTGGCATGGGGGTATTTCGGGTGGGACCCGATGGTCTTAATTTAGGAAGCATTGTTGAAACCCTGGGTGAGAACGGCGCACGTACCCTCATGGCGCAACGTTACTTGCCTGAAATTACCTCGGGCGATAAGCGCGTTTTGCTCATTGGTGGTGAGGTCATGCCTTATGCTTTGGCGCGTATTCCGCAGGGCTCGGAGATTCGTGGGAACTTAGCCGTTGGTGGGAAAGGCCTAGCGATGGCTTTGACAGCGCGCGAAGAGGAAATTGCAAATCATTTAGCCCCTATTCTGGCTAAGCGTGGCTTGTTCTTAGTGGGCCTTGACATGATCGGCGGTTACTTGACCGAGATTAATGTAACAAGCCCCACCTGTTTTGTGGAAATTACTCAACAAACCAATTTGGATATTGCTCAAAAATGGCTTACATTGCTTGAAAAGGAGCTCATTTAAGGTGCCAGGAATCCTAATTGTTGCCCACACCCCTATTGCCGGATCCATGCTTGGTTTTGTTGAGCATACTTATGGCAAGGTGCCGGTTCGTATGGCTGCAGTTGATATTCCTCCGCATGAAGACACCAAGATTAGTTTTGATCGCGTCTATGAAGCGGCCACCCAGGTCCAAAGTGAACATGGCATATTGGTTTTAACGGACGTCATGGGCGCTACCCCAGCAAATGTTGCTACCCGGCTTGCCAAATCTGGACTCTTTTCATGTAAGGTGATTGTGCTGGCTGGCGTGAACTTGCCAATGCTGATGCGGGCGATTTCTTATCGGGGTACCGGAGTGGAATCGGTTGCTCTTAAAGCCATGCAGGGTGGTCAAAATGGCATTATTCGCTTAGGAGCGCCCTCCTCAATGACCGAGGCCGAACTTATTTTGAATCAGAATGCAGGAACGAGCGATGCCAAAAGTTGATATTGAAATCATTAATAAGCTTGGCCTGCACGCACGCGCGTCCGCAAAGTTATCGCAACTCGCTAGCGAATACCCGTGCGAGGTTTTTATGAGCAAGAACGGCCGACGTATTAATGCCAAAAGCATTATGGGCGTGATGATGCTTGCTGCTGGTATGGGAAGCACCGTTACGATTGAGACTGTTGGCGAGAAAGAAGACGAAGCCCTAAAGAAAATTTGTGAGCTGATTCAAGACCGATTTGGTGAGGGCGAGTAGGAATGACCTTTGCGCTCCATGGTATTGCGGTCTCTAAAGGCATTGCGATTGGTAAGGCCGTATTAATTTCGAGAGCAGCCCTTGAAGTTAGTCATTACCTCATTGAGCACGGCACTGAAGAAGCCGAAGCCAATAAATTACTCGAAGCGTTTGATTGTGTGCGCCAAGAACTCAATACGCTTAAAGCCGCTTTACCCAAAGATGCTCCACAGGAGATGGCAGCATTTTTAGATGTTCATCAGCTGATCCTCTCAGACCCGACCCTAGCTGAAAAACCTTTAGCCTTGATTCGGCAAAAACGCTTAAATGCTGCTTGGGCCTTGACCACCGAGCTCAATGATTTACTGGAGCAGTTTGCTGAAATGGACGATCCGTATTTAAAGGAACGTGGCAATGATATTCGGCAGGTCGCTGAGCGAGTCCTAAAGGCATTGCAGTCACATAACCGTCAGACCGTGGTTGGTGGTGAAGGACTAATTACGGGACACTTTGAAGATGACACGATTGTGGTGGCGCATGATATTGCACCCCATGACATGTTGCGGTTTAAAGAGAATGCGCTGGGCGGGTTTGTAACTGATTTGGGTGGCAAAACCTCTCACACCGCGATTGTGGCGCGCAGCTTAGAAATACCGGCAGTCGTGGGTATTCGTCATGCTAGTGACATGATTGAGCACGGTGATTGGATTGTGATTGATGGTGACCGGGGCATTGTGGTGGTTGCCCCAGACGAGATACTCCTTACTCAATATCGGAGTCTTCAGGCTGAAATACGCATTGAGTCAGAAAAGCTACAAGAGCTCAAGTACAGTCCGACTCGCACCAAAGACGGCGTCGAGATTGAGTTATTTGCCAATATTGAGTTGCCAGAGGATGCTAAGCATGCACTGGAATTAGGCGCGGTTGGGATTGGACTATTTCGGTCTGAGTTTTTGTTTATGAACCAAGAGCACGGTCTTCCAGATGAAGAGAAGCAATATCAGGAATACACCCGTGCGGTTGAAGCAATGTTTGGCTTGCCAGTCAATATTCGTACGATTGATATTGGTTCCGATAAATCAGTTGCTGGAGCCGAAACCGGAACTACCGGAACATCCCCTCTGGGCCTGCGTGCTATTCGTTGGTCATTATCTGAGCCCGAGATATTTTTAACTCAATTGCGCGCCATACTACGAGCGTCTGCACATGGCCAAGTTCGACTGTTATTGCCGATGCTAGCGCATGCACAGGAGATTCATGAAAGTTTGCGGCTTATTGAAAAGGCTAAACAGCAATTACAAGAGCGTGGCAAAGCGTTCAATCCGA
Source organism: Polynucleobacter acidiphobus (assembly GCF_003065385.1). Taxonomy (NCBI): domain Bacteria; kingdom Pseudomonadati; phylum Pseudomonadota; class Betaproteobacteria; order Burkholderiales; family Burkholderiaceae; genus Polynucleobacter; species Polynucleobacter acidiphobus. The sequence goes on along the minus strand of NZ_CP023277.1, from coordinate 1,746,758 downwards.
ATATTCAGGTAGGGGCAATGATTGAGATTCCTGCCGCTGCCTTAATGATGCCGCTCTTTGTCAAACACTTTGATTATTTATCAATTGGTACCAATGATTTGATTCAGTACACCTTGGCGATTGACCGCGCCGATCATGCGGTCGCTCACTTATACGACCCATTAAATCCAGCAGTACTCAATTTAATTGCCGGAATTATTCGTGAGGCAAACCGTGCCAATGTGCCGATTGCGGTATGTGGTGAGATGGCGGGTGATCCTGCCTTGACAAAGCTCTTATTGGCGATGGGATTGACCGATTTCTCAATGCACTTTAGTCAGCTCTTGCTGGTTAAACGTGAGATCATGCAGGCCGATACCCGCAAGTTGAAGATGCATATTGATGAGTTATTGGCAGCTTATGAGCCGGTTGAGCAAAGCGTTTTGTTTAATCGCTTAAATTCAATTCATTAGTGCGTGCCTGGTCCGCACACTGGACAAGCATGATGGCGTGCGAGTTTAATTTCATCGACCTGGGTCGTGCGAGCATTCCAGATCAGCAAGCGCCCAATTAACGGCTCTCCAAAACCAATCATGACTTGCAGAGTTTGCGCCGCCTGAATAGTTCCAATAATGCCTACGAGAGGTGCAAATACCCCCATGCTGGCACAGTTGGTTTCAACATAATTAGGATCTGGTGGGAAGACGCAGGCATAGCATGGTGAGTTTGGATCACGAAAATCAAACACGCTCACTTGACCATCAAAGCGTAGTGCAGCGCCTGAGACTAACACCTTCCCATGGGCAACACATACCCGATTAATCAGATGTCGGGTCGAAAAGTTATCGGTACAGTCGACCACCACATCAACATCATCAATCAGCTCTTTGAGTAAGGGTTCATCAACCCTCTTTTCAAGGGCTTCAACCTGACAGGTGGGATTTAAGCTCTTCAGAAAACGTTCACCTGAGGCCACCTTACTCATGCCAATGCTATTGTCCTGATGCATGATTTGACGCTGAAGATTGGTAAGTTCGACGTGATCATGGTCGATTAGGGTAATTTTTCCAACGCCAGCGGCTGCTAGATAAGGTGCGCACGCGGAGCCCAAACCACCGGCGCCAATGATGAGAACTTGGGAACTTAATAGCCGCTCTTGGCCGGCAATGTCAATTTCTTCGAGTAGTAGATGACGCGAATAGCGAAGGAGTTGCTCGTCATTCATGAGCAACTCAATTACTCGAGCTTAGAAGCCGAGCGCTTGACAGTTTGACCGTTCAGAAAGGCAATGGCTTGTTGCAGCATAAAGTCATCATTGCTACCAAACTCAGGTGGGCGACGATTCTTTTCTTTCTCGCGCTCCTCTGGCGTTTTCTTCGCATTGCGCTCTTCAATCAATTGCAATTCTTGCAGACGCCGTTTCTCGCGATCTTTGATCAATGCTTCTTCTGAGGATTGTTTATTACGCAAGTGCTTTTCGCTATCAATTTCTCGTGTAATTAATACATCTTCCGGGTCACCATCCTTATTCTGATCCACCGGAATGTCGGGTTTAATCCCAAATGCTTGGATTGAGCGACCATTGGGCGTGTAGTAATAAGCGGTAGTAATTTTGAGTGCCGAGTCACTACTGAGTGGCCGAACAGTCTGCACGGATCCCTTACCAAAGGTAGTCTTTCCAAGAATGGTGGCGCGTTTGTAATCTTGCAGTGCACCCGCAACGATTTCAGAAGCAGATGCGGAATAGGCATTGACGAGCACCACCATTGGGATTTTCTTAAAAAGCGGCGGTACCTCATCGAGCGGATCATTCGGTTCACTCAATTTATACATAGCAGGAACGGCATTAAATACTTGCCGCGAGTCAGGCGCTTGGCCTTTGGTAGAAACAATGATTGCGCCTGGTGGCAAGAATGCAGCTGCAACACCGACTGCGCCCTGCAGTAGTCCACCACCGTTATTACGCAGATCCAATACCAACCCTTTTAAGCTCGGATCTTTAGCGGCAAGCTCTGCTAATTTCTTAGCAAGATCTGGAACGGTGCGCTCTTGAAAGCTAGTAATGCGAACCCATGCAATATTGTTATCCACAATTTTTGCTCGAATCGACTGCACTTTGATTTCAGCACGGGTGATGGTGACCGGAAAAGTGCGCTCTTCACTTTTTCTGAAAATCGTTAAGGTAATTTTGGTACCTGGGGTACCGCGCATGGTACGAACGGCTTTATCGAGTGACATACCGCGCACTGGTTTGTCGTCTAAACGGGTAATCAGATCGCCTGCTTGAAGACCGGCTTTAGCAGCGGGTGAGCCTTCAATTGGATTAAGAACTTTTACCAAACCGTCTTCGGAAGTAATTTCAATACCAAGCCCTGCAAACTTTCCAGCAGTTTGCTCTTGCATTTCTGCAAAATCTTTTTTGTCAAGATAAGCGGAGTGCGGATCAAGACTGCTGACCATTCCTTTAACTGCATCGGTGAGTAATTGTTTGTCGTCAATGGGTTCGACATACTCACGCTTAATTTGCCCAAAAACATTTGAGAGCGTGCGTAACTCATCCAGCGGCAAGGTGCTTGTACCCTGCTGCGCAGTCGCAGAGAACTGGATGGTTGCCGCAATTCCGGCAATCAGGCCAATACTAATTAAGACAATATTTCTAAATAACTGACGCATTTAGCTATTTTGCCTCTAAATAGAAATGTTGTATTGGGCGAAGCTCATCGTCCAGTTCATAAATGAGGGGATTGCCGTTAGGCACATTGACCTTCATGATCGCCTCATCCGATACCTGATCAATGTGTTTCATTAGGGCGCGGATGCTGTTGCCATGGGCGACCAGAATAACCCGTTTGCCAAGCTTGAGAGCCGGAGCGATCGACTCATTCCAGAGGGGCAAAACCCGACTGACGGTGTCTTTTAGGCACTCCCCATGGGGAATATCCTCATGATTAAGCTTGGTGTACCGGGGGTCACTGGCGAGCTCAGCACGCTGCTCTGGGCTTAATGGAGGTGGGGCGATGGCATAGGAGCGTCGCCAAATATGGACTTGTTCATCCCCAAATTTGGCTGCAGTTTCTGCCTTATTGAGACCCGTCAGCGCACCGTAGTGCCGTTCGTTTAATCGCCAGCTATGGACTACGGGCACCCACATTAGATCCATTGCATCTTGGATATTCCATAAGGTTCGAATAGCGCGTTTTAGGACCGAGGTATAGGCAATATCAAAGTCATAACCAGCCTCTTTTAATAGTTGACCGGCCCGTTGGGATTGCTCCACGCCTGTTGGCGTTAGGTCAATATCAGCCCATCCAGTAAACCGATTTTCAAGATTCCAGGCGGATTGTCCGTGGCGGACTAGGATGAGTTGTTTCATAGATGCATTCTATAATCTAACAATGGACTTCTTAGCTCAAACAGACAACCTCGTATTGGCCGCCTTAATGATCATTTCAGGCACGGCTTTATTCATGCCAACATTATCAACCCTAATTAGTGGCAAGGGCCTAAGCCCCACCGATGCGACCATTTGGATTAACCGTCGCAAGGCCAATGTGATCGATTTGCGAACCGAGGATGATTTTAAATTAGGCCATTTGCCAAATGCAAAAAATATCGCCTTGGAGAGCTTGGGCGCCAGCCTAAAAACCCTGAAAATCGACCAAAAATATCCCGTTGTGGTGATTGGTCGGGGTCCGGCTCATTCTCAGAAAGCAGCTAAAGAACTTCGTAATCTTGGGTATACCGAAGTGGGCGTTTTAGAGGGCGGTATTAGCGCTTGGCAAACTTCCGGGTTGCCACTGATTAAATCGTAATGGGGAAGCAATGCCAGACGTTCTGATGTACAGCACCCGCGTTTGCCCTTACTGCGTGATGGCCGAAAAACTCTTACAAAAAAAGGGTGTTCAGAATCTACAAAAAGTATTGATTGATGTTGATCCAGCCAAGCGAGAAGAAATGATGACTCGCACGGGTCGCAGGACTGTTCCACAAATTTATATCGGTGATCGTCATATTGGCGGTTACGATGATCTAGCAGCATTGGATCGTGCAGGCGGTCTTGATCCGCTTTTAGTCTAACCATTTCTAATTGGAAAGAGAGTTTGTATGAGTGATGCTGCAACGAATTCAGCAACGGGTTCAAATGAACCTTCGTTTGTCATCCAACGTGTTTATTTAAAAGATTTATCACTCGAGCAACCCAATGCCCCCGGTATTTTGTTGGTTGCTAGTGAGCCACAGATTCAGGTGGAATTGGATATTGCGGTTGATCGTTTAAGTGATGAGTTGTTTGAGGTTGCCCTCTTGAGTACAGTCACCGCTCGCGTTGAAGGCAAGGTCATGTTCCTGGTCGAAGCCAAGCAAGCCGGTATTTTTGAGTTTAAAAATATCCCAATTGAGCAAATTGATCCCATGCTTGGTATCACTTGCCCAAGCATCATCTTTCCCTATTTGCGTTCGAACGTTGCTGACATTATTAGTCGTGCTGGCTTTCAGCCCATTCATCTTGCCGATATCAACTTCCATGGCATGTATGAGCATCGTTTGGCTCAGGCCCAGGCAGCTCAGGGAGCGCAAGCCGGTAATGGTGAGGCAGAGAGCAAGATTATTTTGCCCAACTAATGAATATATCGGTCCTAGGGGCAGGAGCATGGGGTACAGCCATTGCTATATCCGCTGCTAGTCACCATTCGGTTTGTCTTTGGGCGCGTAACCCAAATGCTGCCGAAGCTATACGTAGGGAGCAAGAAAATAAGCAGTATTTACCGGCTGTTGCTCTACCCAATGCACTATTGGTTGAGTCCGATTTTGAGAAAGCCGTTAGCCGATTGGGGGCCGACGACCTATTAGTGATTGCGACCCCGATGGCTGGGTTAGCAAGTACAGCAGCCGATGTTTTTAAAACGGCACGACACCCTTTCAATATTTTGTGGCTTTGCAAAGGGTTGGAACCCAAAACCTCCCTACTTCCTCACCAGGTTGTCGGGCGCGAACAAGAGCGGTTCGCCACCCATGCGCATGCAGTGGGTGTTTTATCAGGCCCTAGCTTTGCCCGTGAAGTTGGCGAGGGCTTGCCTTGCGCTTTGACGGTTGCAAGCGCTACACCTGAATTTTGTCTGCGCATACAAACTGCGTTTCACCATGGAAATATTCGGGTGTATGCAAGCGACGATTTGATTGGCGTTGAGCTTGGTGGTGCGGTGAAAAATGTATTAGCGATTGCCGCTGGAATTGGTGATGGTTTGGGATTGGGTATGAATGCCCGTGCTGCCTTATTAACTCGTGGCTTGGCTGAAATGATGCGTTTGGTTAAAGCAGTGGGTGGTAAGAGCGAGACCTGCATGGGGCTGACTGGTTTGGGCGATCTTATTTTGACCGCAACGGGTGATTTATCGCGCAACCGCCGCGTGGGCTTATCGCTTGCTGCTGGTGAACCCTTGGACCGGGTGTTAGCCGCGCTTGGTCATGTGGCTGAGGGTGTCTTGTGTGCGCAAGCCGTGAGTGATTTGGCTAAACAACATCAGGTCGAGATGCCAATTTGCACAACGGTTAGTCACGTACTCAATGGTCAACTGAGTCCCGAGGATGGGGTTCGGACCTTAATGGGCCGCGGGCCTAAATCGGAAACTTAAGCCCCACCCCGGAATTGGTGTTGGCGCCAAGCTTCATAAACCACGACTGCCACTGAGTTTGAAAGATTTAAGCTGCGACTGTTAGGAAGCATTGCTAGCCGCAAATGATTCTCGCGAGGAATGCTAGCACGTACCTCATCACTAATTCCTTTAGTCTCTGATCCAAATACAAAATAATCGTTTGAGTGAAATTCCGAATGAAGTATGGAGCGCTGGCCTTTGGTTGTTAGAGCAAAGACACGCTGCAGATCTGCCTGCGTAGTTGTTAGAAAGTCCGACCAGTTCTCATACAGTTTGAGATTGGCAAACTCATGGTAGTCCAGGCCCGCGCGCTTTAATTTGGCGTGTTCAAGAGGAAAGCCAAGCGGTTTGATGAGATGCAATTGTGCACCGGTATTGGCGCATAAGCGGATGATATTCCCGGTATTGGGTGGGATTTCAGGTTCAAATAAAACGACATTAAACATAGCAGCATCATATTGCACCTAAGATTCCCAAGGGGGTGTGCGTAAGATGGTCCATGCGCTCACCCGTTTTGCCCCAGACTTTTTGAGAGTTGTTGCTAACGAGTGGATGGTTGAGCCAGTGGTCATCACATCATCCACAATGAGGATATGTTGGTCCCGAATCATGGATGCCGCACCCCCTTTCAATGCAAAACGGTCTTGCGTCGATACGGTTCGCTCAGCACGATTAAGGCTTGCCTGAGCAGTGTGGGTTGGGTGGCAAATCACTAGGTTTGGAATGCGTCGGATGGATTTCGGAAGATCAAACCGTTTTGCGATTTCCCATGCTTGATTGAAGCCGCGCGCTGCTAATTTTGTTGGATTTAGCGGTACTGGAATTAAGACATCCGCATCGCATGCTTTGAGAGTATGTTGATGAAATACATTCCACAAGAGGGCAAAGCCACTAGCGCATGCTAGCCTCTTTTGGTACTTTAAAAGGTGAAGCGCTTGACGTAATGGTTCTTGATAGAGGTCGAGATAAGTCACGTGATCAAAGGCTGGCTTTGCTTGTTCACACTGAGCACAAAGTGATTGATGCGGCCTGATTGGTAGCGCACAAACTAGACACGATGGACCAAATTGCAAGCGGTTTTGAGCAATGCGATCGCGACATGGAAAGCATACAATTTCAGCTTGTACTTGCTCGCACACCATGCACAGTGTCGGAATTAAATATTGGGTTGCAGTACGAAGCCAGCTCATCGGGGCGCTGAGTATACTGATTCGATGACCACTTCTCTTTCATGGCTTCGAACTGAGATTCAAGAGCGAATGCTTGATAAGCTAGCGCCCATCAAGCTATCGCCAAAACACATTTTGCTCGAACCTGATTTTTCTGGACTTAATCGCAGAGCATTTATTAAGCGTTTTCCTGGTGCGCAAATTGACACCATCCTTGATCCTCAAACTCAGGGAACGATTCCATTGGGGGTCAAACTTAAACAGGTGCTCGGTCGTGCCTTACTGAATTCAGGCCGAGTATTGGATCGGGGGATTCCAGTCAATGCATCCTACGATTTAATTCTTAGTAATTTATGTTTGCAAAATCGCAGTAACCCAAGTGCCTGGTTGGCGAGCTGTCACCTGCACCTGAGAGAAGGCGGCTTGATTTCATTTGCCTATTTGGGCCCTGATACGGGGAAGGAGCTGCGGGATGCCAACCCGGATGGTAGCCAAATGCAAACCTTGCCAGGTGCCCTCGACATGCACGATATTGGGGATGCCTTAGTTCAGAATCGGTATTCGGACCCTGTGATGGATATGGAATTTCTTCATTTGGAGTACGAAACCGGTCAGGCGCTTTACGAGGATGGCCTAGCTCTGGGACTCATTTCTACGGGAACGCAATTCCATCAGCTTAGGGTTCCGACCCCCCTAAAGTTGACCCTTGAAATCGTTTATGGGCACGCTTGGGTTTTGGCAAAAAATCTTAGTACTGGGGATGCCAAATCGGCATATATTCGCGTAGACGCAATTAAACGTAAATAGTTCCAAAGCTAATTTATAAGTAAGTACTTACATTTAATTATCTATATATAGGGTTTGCCCCAAAGGAAATCACAAAATGACTTCTGTCAAGCAAATCATCCTATAATTCAGTGTCTAATTGGTGATTAGTGGGCGGATAAGCGACTGGAGTTTATTGGGTGCGCTGCTCTTAAATTTGAGAAAAAAATGAATATTCGTAAATTGCTGACAAAAATTTGGCTTGCCCTTGGTTTTGGAATCTGGAGTTTTGCTGTTGCGGCGCAAGATATGCCAGGCGGCCCTAAGGTAAATCAACTCAATTTCCCCGCCCCTGCAACCAAAATTATGGAAGAGATTCATTGGTTGCATTGGATGATGATGATCATTTGCTTGGTGATCTTTATTGGTGTTTTCTCAGTGATGTTTTATTCGATTTACAAGCATCGCAAATCCAAAGGCGCTCAGCCCGCATCGTTTCATGAGAGCACATCTGTTGAAATCATTTGGACCGTCATCCCGCTGCTGATTGTGATTGGCATGGCCCTACCTGCCACCAAAACAGTGGTCGCGATGAAGGACACCACCAATGCAGACATCACCATTAAAACCACGGGCTATCAGTGGAAGTGGGGTTATGACTATATTAAGGGTGAGGGAGAGGGTATCAGCTTCCTTTCGACCATGTCGACTTCACGCGAAGCAATTAATAATCTCGCACCCAAGAGCCCAACCTATCTGATGGAAGTTGATCATGAGATGGTTGTGCCAGTGAATAAAAAGATTCGTTTAATCACAACTGCGAACGATGTGATTCATGCATGGACCGTTCCTGCCTTTGGCGTAAAGCAAGACGCCATTCCTGGCTTTGTGCGTGATACCTGGTTTAGAGCTGAAAAAATTGGCACCTTCCGTGGGCAGTGTTCAGAGCTTTGCGGTGCGCAGCACGCATTTATGCCCATCGTGGTTAGAGTCGTTTCGGATGAGGATTACACCAAGTGGGTTGAAGAAAAGAAAAAAGAAATGGCTGCCAATGCAGATGATCCTAGCAAGGTCTACACCTTAGCTGAGCAAATGGATCGTGGTGCCAAGGTATATGCTGCTAATTGCGCTGCTTGTCATCAAGCCAACGGTAAGGGTGCCGGCGCGTTCCCTGCATTGGATGGCAGCAAGGTTGCCTTAGGTCCGAAAGCGGCTAACTTCAATATTTTGATTAACGGTAAGGGTGCTATGCCTAAATGGGGTGGTGTTATCTCTGATGGAGACTTGGCGGCCGTAATGACCTATTACCGAAATGCATGGGGCAACAAAACGGGTGAAGTGGTTCAAACCCAAGAGTTCGCTACTGTTCGTGCTGGAAAATAATTGAACCTATATAACGAATTGAATTAAACCGGAGCAAATCATGAGCACCATATCCACAACCCACGATCACGCACACGATCATGCCCACGACCATCCACATGGATGGCGTCGCTGGTTGTTTGCAACCAACCACAAAGACATCGGTACGATGTACTTGATCTTCGCATTCGTGAGCCTTCTGGCGGGCGGCGTCATGGCGCTTGGTATTCGCTTGGAGCTTTTCCAGCCCGGATTGCAATATTTACGTCCCGAGTTCTTTAATCAGTTAACTACCATGCACGGCTTGGTGATGGTGTTCGGTGCCATCATGCCCGCTTTCGTGGGTTTTGCAAACTGGATGATTCCTTTGCAAATTGGCGCGTCTGATATGGCGTTTGCTCGCATGAACAATTTCAGTTTCTGGATTCTGCCAGTTGCTGCATTACTTTTGTTTGGTTCATTTTTGGCACCAGGTGGCGCGCCTTCTGGTGGCTGGACCCTGTATGCACCGTTGACCTTGCAAATGGGCCCAGGGATGGATATGGCCATCTTCGCACTTCACTTGTTAGGCGCTTCATCGATCATGGGTTCGATCAACATCATTGTGACCATTTTGAATATGCGCGCACCAGGCATGACACTCATGAAGATGCCAATGTTCTGCTGGACCTGGTTGATTACTGCCTATTTATTAATTGCTGTGATGCCTGTGTTAGCTGGCGCGATCACCATGGTTCTCACCGACCGTCATTTTGGAACTAGCTTCTTCTCTGCAGCTGGTGGTGGTGATCCTGTGATGTACCAGCATATCTTCTGGTTCTTCGGTCACCCCGAGGTTTACATCATGATCTTGCCCGCGTTTGGCATTATCAGCGAGGTGGTTCCTGTTTTTGCTAGAAAGCGTTTGTTTGGCTACGCCTCGATGGTTTATGCCACATCATCTATCGCAATCTTGTCATTTATTGTTTGGGCTCACCACATGTTTACCACTGGTATGCCAGTAACTGGTCAGCTCTTCTTTATGTATGCCACGATGCTGATTGCAGTGCCAACCGGGGTAAAGATTTTTAACTGGGTTGCGACCATGTGGAAAGGGTCAATGACCTTTGAAACCCCCATGTTATGGGCGATTGGATTCATCTTTGTGTTCACGATCGGTGGCTTCACCGGACTAGTTTTGGCAATGGCTCCAATTGATATTGGCTTGCAAGATACCTACTATGTAGTTGCTCACTTCCACTATGTATTGGTGGCAGGTTCGCTCTTTGCGATGTTTGCAGGCTTTTATTACTGGTGTCCAAAGTGGACCGGTCGTATGGCCGATGAGTTCCGGGGTAAGGTTCATTTCTGGGGTTCGATGTTCTTTTTTAACCTCACCTTCTTCCCAATGCACTTCTTGGGTTTAGCAGGTATGCCACGTCGCTATGCGGATTACCCAACTCAGTTTGCTGATTTCAATTTAATTGCTTCAATCGGCGGTCTGGGCTTTGGCTTAATGCAGGTTTATTTCTTGTTGTATGTCGTGTTGCCTGCATACCGTGGCCATGGTAAGAAGGCTCCAGATAATCCATGGGAGACAGCTAATACCTTGGAGTGGACAGTTCCATCGCCCGCACCATTCCACACATTTGAGCAGCCGCCCAAAATTAGCTAATGGCAGCTTACGTGACCGAGCGATCAAATCCTTTGATGAGCAACCGCCGCCTAGCGGCGGTCTTGCTATCGATTGCGTTGACTTTTTTCTTAGGCATCGTATTAAAGTATTGGATCTTAGGTTAGTCATATGGCAAACAATCTAGGCGCTCTCAATAAGCAAATTCTGCTAAAGCTTCTTTTGCTTGCTGTATTGATGTTTGGGTTTGGTTATGCCTTAGTGCCTCTGTATAAAGCCCTTTGTGAAGTGACCGGCATTAATGTTGTCACCAGCAAAAATAATTACGGTGTGCGTGCTTATGGAGCAAGCAAGCCAGGTAATACCCAGGTTGATTACAGTCGAACGATCACGATTGAGTTTGACTCCAACAGTCGCGGCCCCTTTGCTTTTAAGCCGGTTAAGAATTTTCTTGAAGTTCATCCAGGCGAGATGCACGAGATCGTTTATGAAGTCGTTAATACTTTGGATCGCCCAGTCGCTGCTCAGGCGATTCCCAGCTATGCTCCAAAGACCGCTACGGAGTTTTTTACGAAGATCGAATGCTTTTGTTTTCAAGAGCAAGCTCTGACCCCACATCAGATTCGGCAAATGCCGGTGGTATTTATTGTTGATCCCAATCTTCCAAAAGACGTTAAAACAATTACCCTGTCGTATACCTTTTTTGAGACCGGCATACCAAAGCCTGTTGCTAATAGCAAAGAGCCCAAGAAGAAAGTGTCGTCATGAACAAACAGCCCAGCTTCTTTCGCTCAATGCGCGCAGTTTTGTGGGCGTTTTTAGGGATTCGTAATAAAGCAGGATTGCAAAATGATGTTGCAAGCTTGAGTTTTGTGCACATCATCATTGCTGGCGTATTGGGCGCTGTACTATTTATGGCGATCCTTTTGTTGATTGTGAATTTAGTGGTAACCAATTAATTTTTAGTTAGAAAGAGCGCGATGTCATCAAACTCCACACCGTATTATTTTGTCCCGGGCCCCTCAAAATATCCCGTCCTTGCTAGTATTGGACTGCTTGGCTTTGGCGGCGGCATGTCCGCTTGGGTCAATGGCCTCTCATGGGGAGGACCGCTGGTCCTAGCAGCGGTTATTTATGTACTGTTTGTGCTTTATGGTTGGTTTGGTGACGCAATCTCGGAGTCCAATACCGGCAAGAACGGTGTGAACGTCGATGTGTCCTATCGCTGGTCAATGAGCTGGTTCATCTTTTCCGAGATCATGTTCTTTGCCGCTTTCTTTGCGGCCCTATTTTACGCACGCAGTATTACAGTGCCCTGGCTTGGCGATGTGGACAACAAACTCTTGTGGCCTGATTTTGTAGCAGCATGGCCAACCGTTGGTCCTGCTGATCTGGTACAAAAATTTAGCACCATTGGCCCCTGGCCAATTCCAACGATTAATACGCTATTGCTCTTAAGCTCAGGCGTTACCGTGACCTGGGCGCATCATGCCTTACGCGAGGGTAATCGCCAGCATGCCATTTATGGATTGTTTGCCACGGTATTTCTTGGGCTTATTTTCTTGGGTTTTCAGGCTTACGAATACATCCATGCTTATAACGATCTGAACCTGAAACTTACCTCTGGAATTTACGGATCAACCTTCTTCATGCTGACCGGTTTTCATGGATTCCATGTCTTCTTGGGCGGCTTGATGTTGGCGATTATCTTGCGTCGTTTGATTCGTGGTGATTTCACCGCCGAGAATCACTTTGGTTTTGAAGGTGCCGCATGGTATTGGCACTTCGTTGACGTCGTCTGGCTAGGGCTTTACATCGTTATTTACTGGATGTAATGGCGATAAGGCGGCAGCACTTGTTGCCGCCTATTGAGGCACTTTCAGGCCAGTGGACTCAATGAGTCCAAAGTAATGGGCAATCCAAATCCCAATGAATAGTGCAATCGATAAACCAATTCTGAGCATCAGCGAGTGAACCATCCTGGAGCTATTGCCCTTGTCTTTCATCATGAAATACAGTGCTGATCCTAAGCTTGCAATGATGACCAACAGAATTAGAACAATTAGCCATTTCATATTGGTGCCAAACCCTTGAGTTTATTTCGAGTCCTTATTGTAGAGCGAAGAGTCGCAACCATTGCGATGCTGATCGTTCTTGCAATAGGTATTTTGGCTGGCCGCTGGCAGCTCAGTCGTGCGGATCAAAAAATAATCCTCGCTAACCAAATCAGCGCCATGGCCGCTCGAGAGCAGATTGATCTGAATGCCAAAAATTGGACCCTTTCAGAGACTGAGTTTAGGCCGGTGCGAGCGCGTGGTCGTTTTTTGCCCAATGAGGTCGTTTGGCTCGACAATCGTCCGAGCCTAAAGCCCCAAACGGGGCAGACCCAATCTGGATTTTATGTGTTGATGCCACTATTACTCGATGGTCAGGAGGGGCGCGTTGTTTGGGTTAACCGAGGGTGGGCCCCCAGAAATAATCAAGATCGATTGATATTGCCAGGCATTACAACACCTAAGGAGAGTGTAGTCATCGAGGGTGTTGCATTAGCCGGCCCAGGAAGGGTGCTAGAGCTTGGCAATCAACCCAATAGTCAAGCCTCACCCCGGATTCAGCAAAATTTAGACTTGACCTATGAGGCAGGCCGAATGACGTACCCACAATTGCCCTTCATTATTCGTCAAAATGACCCAGATGAAGGTGATGGATTATCCCGAATTTGGCCTGTAGCAACGACAGGCGTCGATCGCCATTATGCTTATGCTTTCCAATGGTTTTCTTTAGGTGCGGCCGCGCTAGCATTTTGGTTCACAACCGGCTTTATGCGATATCGCAATCAAGGTAAATCAAGTTCATAGGGGTTATACAGCGGTGAGTGATCAAGATTTATTAATTCCGGCGAGTCAGCTTGATAAAAAGGCATTGGATGTCCGAACTCGTCGTGGCCGGATTCAAATGATATTGGTGCTACTCGCATGTGCATCGCCAGTGATCGCATCGTATTTGGCTTACTACGTTTATAAGCCTGAGGGTGGAAAGACCAATTACGGTACCTTGATTGTGCCGCCACAGCCAATTAACCCCAGCTGGTTTGAGATTCCATTCAATGGCAAGTGGACCCTGATGGTGGCAAGACCAGCCAGCGAGTGCAAAAAAGGGAATGATGCCTGTATTGAGGTTTTATATCTAATGCGTCAGGTACGCTTAGCGCTTGGTAAACACAAAAATCGTTTGCAATTAGTATGGGTTGTAAATGATCGTGGCCCGGTTGAGGAGGATATTCAGAAGGCCTATGATCAAGAGAATGCTGGGTTTTACATTATTCCCGCTCCCGATCCAAAAAATGAGGCTGGTTGGCAAGCTTGGTTAAATACTCAAAATCTAGGCCAAGGCATTGCTCTGATTGATCCGAGTGGTGAGAAGATGATGGTCTTCCCCGACAAAACCAGCTCGAGTGACTTTGTGAAGATTCGTAAAGATATTGAGCGTCTTCTCAAGTTAAATCGCAAGGGTGAGAAGATATGATGTCTGAAATGGCTCTAATGGTTTTAGAGCTTGCCGGAATCGCCCTCCTGATCGCTGGCTTACCGTTGGCATTCCTTTATTTTAAAAAAGGAATGGGGCTATTTCAAAAGCTCAATTGGACCATCGTTTTTCTAACCTTTGACCTGATTTTGTTTGGTGCATTTACTCGTTTAAGTGATTCTGGTTTAGGGTGTCCAGATTGGCCGGGTTGCTATGGCACATCCAATCCCTTTCGTGCCATTGAAGAAATTCGGGCGGCAGAAGCTGCAATGCCCACAGGGCCGGTAACGGTCTTTAAAGCATGGGTTGAAATGATTCATCGCTATTTGGCAATGAGCGTTGGGTTTTTAATCATTATTCAAGTCATCATGGCATTTAAGCAGCCCAGCGCAGGCCGTTCCTTAGCAATTAGAGGCAGTTTGTTTTTGCTGGTCTTGGTTTGTTTGCAGGGTGCATTTGGAGCCTGGACCGTGACCCTCAAGCTTCAACCAATCATTGTGAGCATGCATCTCATTTTGGCATTGATATTATTTGCCAGCATGGTGTGGTTTGCGCAACGTAATGATGCTCGCTATTCAAGTGATTCCAGGACGATCTCAAGCCTATCTGGTGGTCTTGTACTCATTGCTATCGTTGCGCTCTTTGCTCAAATTTTTCTAGGGGCGTGGGTTAGTACCAACTATGCTGTTTTGGCTTGCCCTGATTTTCCAACTTGTATGGGTGTTTGGTATCCCAATATGGATTGGCAAAATGCATTTTTCTTATGGCGCGATTTGGGTGAGGCTAAATCCGGTGAGATGATCCCGATGGCAGCATTAGTCACAATCCACTGGACCCATCGCGTCGGAGCTATTTTTGCCTCCGCCGTTTTACTCTTCGTTGCTATAAAAGTCATTCGATATCCGGAGCCAAAGGTTCAATTTTGGGGGAAAGCCATCATTGCATTGCTTGCATTGCAAATCGCAACCGGTATATCCAATGTAGTCTTTCAATGGCCATTAGTGGCTGCTTTATTGCATACCAGTGGTGCGGCAGCCATTCTATTTTGCTTGGTGCGCTTAAGTGCGTGGAGTAATAACTATTTTTTATCCGGTAAGCCCTTGCAACGAGGGTCTGCATGAGCACTGATTTTGTTCGTCCTCCCATGCCTCGTTGGAGGCAGTACTGGGTACTAACCAAGCCAAGGGTCACTCAGCTTGCGGTATTTTGCGCCATTATTGGCATGTTTTTGGCAACCCCCGGAATGGTTCCCTGGTCGATATTAATTGGTGGGTCGATTGGCATTTGGTTGCTTGCGGGCGCAGCCTTTGCAGTGAACTGTCTGATTGAGCAGGCAGTGGATGCCAAAATGCGTCGAACCGCATGGCGCCCCTCGGCAACGGGCGAGATTACCCCTTGGCAAATTATTATTTTCTCTTGCATTTTGGGGGCCGCGGGGATGGCGGTTCTGTGGATTTATACCAATCCACTAACGATGTGGCTTACCTTTGCAACCTTTGTGGGGTATGCCGTTATTTATACCTGGTTCTTAAAGCCGGCAACCCCCCAAAACATCGTGATTGGTGGGCTTTCTGGTGCCATGCCACCCGCATTAGGTTGGGTAGCTGTTACTAATCAATTATCAGCAGAAGCATGGTTATTGGTTCTGATCATTTTTGTGTGGACCCCACCGCATTTTTGGGCATTGGCTCTTTATCGACGCGAAGATTATGTTCAGGCAGGCTTGCCAATGTTACCAGTCACTCATGGTGAGCGATTTACCTTACTGAATATCTTGCTCTATACGCTCATCTTATTGGCAGCCTCGATTCTTCCGTATGTCTATGGAATGAGCGGCTTATTCTATTTGGTTTGCGCCCTGATTCTTAGCGGTATTTTTGTGATGTATGCAATCCGCCTCTATCAAGACTATAGCGATCAATTGGCTCGCAAGACATTTAAGTATTCAATTAGTTATTTAGCTTTATTGTTTGCTGCTATCCTAATCGATCATTACTTATAGCCCATGAAAAAACTAGTTCTTTTATTTACCGTGTTTTTGTTGGCAGCTTGTTCAAAGCCTAGCTTTAAGAACGTTGATATTACCGGCAGTAAATCATTTGGTTCAAATTTTGAACTTTTGGATCCCAGCGGTCAGGTGAAAACCATGGCTGATTTCAAAGGTAAGGCCGTATTAATTTTCTTTGGCTATACCCACTGCCCAGATGTTTGTCCTGCGACATTAGTTGAAATGCAAGAGGTCATGAAAACCTTAGGCCCATTATCCGATCGGGTGCAAGTTATTTTTATTACAGTTGACCCGCAGCGAGATACTGCAGAGCTAATGGCGCAATACCCTCCTGCATTTGATCCCCGATTTATTGGGCTGAGACCGGCTAACGATGAGGCGCTTGCTAAGGTCGCAAAAGATTTCAAGGTGTATTACAACAAGGTTCCAGGCAGCAATCCTAAAAATTACACAATGGACCATACCGCCGGAAGTTATGTGTTTGATCCAAACGGTAACTTACGCCTTTACGTTAAGCATGGGCAAGGCGCGGAGCCGATTGCCCATGACCTAAAACTGCTACTTCAATAATTCTTAGTGAAGTGTTGGGCTTTCATCTTTTAAGAGTGTGCGCAACTTCTTAAAAGCAGCGACCTCAATTTGACGCACCCGTTCAGCAGAGATACCAAATTCTTTGGCAAGATCATGCAAAGTCTTACCGCCTTGGCCTTCTGCATCGACTGCTAACCAACGGCTTTCAACAATCGCACGGCTACGCTCATCTAGGGCATGAAGTGCTTCCAAGAGTTTTGGACCATGCAAGGAGTAGGATTCATTTTGCTCAATGACGGCAGTTGGCTCTTGGCTCTCATCGGTTAACCAATGGATTGGCGCAAAGCTTTCTTCATCTTGGCTATCGCCCTCGATAGCGATATCGCCTCCTGCAAGCCGAATTTCCATTTCTTTTACGTCAGCACCGCGAACATCAAGCGCTTTTGCCAAGGACTCAATTTCATCATTGCTCAAGGCATTTGCAGAAAGTTTATTGCTGCGTAAATTGAAAAAAAGTTTGCGTTGTGCTTTGGTCGTTGCTACTTTGACTAGACGCCAGTTCTTTAGGATGTACTCATGGATCTCCGCTTTGATCCAGTGAATGGCATATGAAACGAGTCGCACCCCTTGGTTGGGGTCGTAGCGTTTCACTGCTTTCATCAAACCAATATTGCCCTCTTGAATGAGGTCAGCATGCGGAATGCCGTAACCCAAGTATTGACGCGCAACCGACGCAACCAGTCGTAAGTGCGATAAAACCAGTTGTCGCGCGGCGTCTAAATTTTCGGAGCGGCGATATTCTTGCGCCAAGGTGTATTCCTGGGCAGCACTTAGCATCGGTAAGCGATTAATGTGTGCCAAATAGGCATCAATCGTACCGACTCCAAGGGATGGTAGAGCTGGCATTGCAAGAGCGATGCTAGAAGAGCCCGTTTTTCGTGTATTCATGATGGTGTTCAAAGTCATCGTTTAATAGATCAGTTTGAGTTTAGACTGAACCATTTTAGCACTCTTGTCAAGAGAGTGCTAATCGATCGATTGAACTATAAATTATTGATTTGTATAGCTATTCTACGAGCTCTTGGGCATAGGCTTTGGCTGAAAATAACTCCAAATCACCCAATTGCTCCCCCTTGCCAAGGGCGTAGACATAGGTTTTCGGGCCCCCTGTTTGGGAGGGGTTTTGCAACTCATTGCGAAGTGCACAAACTACCCCGCCTTTGGCGGTGCCATCCAATTTGGTGACGATAAGGCCATGGAGGCCAATCGCGTTCCGAAAGGCCAAAACTTGGGCAATTCCATTTTGACCTGTATTGCCATCAAGGACCAAGACAATTTGATGGGGAGCATCGGGTATCAGTTTGGTAATCACCCGCTTTACCTTCTTTAGCTCCTCCATCAGATTCGCTTGAGTGGCGAGTCGGCCAGCGGTATCAATTAGCACAACATCAACCTGGCGCGACAGGGCAGCCTGGATAGCATCATGTGCAATCGCACCTGCATCGCCACTCTCTTGGCTAAGCACTTGTACTTGATTGCGCTCACCCCATTCCTTGAGCTGATTACGCGCTGCCGCTCGAAATGTATCCCCAGCAGCGAGGAGTACTGATTTTCCTTGAGCCTGAAAGTGATGGCATAGTTTTCCAATTGATGTGGTTTTGCCAGCACCATTGACCCCTACAATCAGCCAAACTTCAGGCTTGGTATGCGCCGCAGAGTGGATTAAAGGATTTTCCGGGGGTTCTAGGTCGCTCAAAAGATGGCTGAGCTCATCAACCAGAACTGACTTTAAATCCTCAGAATTTGTAATGGAATGCTGTTTGGCCGATTTGCGTAGACTAGCTATTAGAGCGGTTGATGTCGAAACACCAACATCGGCTTTGATCAGTAATTCTTCTAAATGATCGAACCAGGCTTCATCCACTCGGTTACGAGTAAAGAGTGAGCTAAGTGTTTTACGTAAACCAAACATTGTCGATACAATCCAAAAGAGTGATCTTAACTAGATAATTCATGCATCCAAACCATTCATGATAGCGAAATTCCAGTTTAGCAACCCAATATCGAGAGCTATGAAGCAGGCATTGATTGCCTTGGCTAGCTTTGGCTTACTTGTTTCAGGGAATGCTTTTGCGACTCAGTCAGATACGCATGAGTATCGACTCAAGAATGGCTTGCGCCTAATCGTGCGAGAGGATCATCGGGCGCCTACGGTTGTACATATGGTGTGGTATCGCGCTGGATCGATGGATGAGGTGAATGGCAAAACAGGTGTTGCCCATGTGCTTGAACACATGATGTTCAAGGGAACTAAAACGGTGAAATCAGGTGAGTTCTCGAGAATGGTCGCTGCTGTAGGCGGACGTGAGAACGCCTTTACCGCACGCGACTTCACCGGATATTTTCAGCAGATTGAGAAATCAAAGCTGGCAGAAGTGATGCGGCTTGAAGCCGATCGAATGGCTAATCTGCAATTTTCTGATGAGGAGTTTGGGCGAGAGCTTCAGGTGGTGATGGAAGAGCGACGCTTACGTACGGAAGATAATCCATCGAGTTTGATGCGTGAGTTACTGATGGCAACGGCATTTATTAGCTCTCCGTATCGTCATCCCATTATTGGCTGGATGAACGACTTGCAAAATATGCAGCCTGCCGATGCGCGACAGTGGTATCGCGACTGGTATGCACCGAATAATGCTGTGGTTGTGGTAGCGGGTGATGTTAATCCGCTGGCAGTGAAAGCATTGGTTGAAAAGTACTACGGACCCATACCAGCAAAAAAATTACCAGAGCGCAAACCTCAGCTCGAACCTGAACAAAAAGGCGAGAAGCGTGCCGTTTTGAAAGCTCCTGCTGAGAGTCCACAAATCATGATGGCATGGAAAGTTCCCAAACTGGATCCCAAAAAAATGGATGAAGTGGATCCTTACGCATTACTAGTATTATCTGCCGTCTTAAGTGGGCACGATAACTCACGGTTAAATCGAGAGCTAGTTCGCAATCAACGACTTGCAAATAGCGCTGGGGCAAGCTATGAATTAATTAGCCGCGGGCCAGAGCTTTTTGTGATTGGTGCAACAGCAGCCAAGGGCCAAACAGTACAAGACCTTGAAAAGGGTATTGTCAAGACCTTACGCGATATTGCCAATCAAGGGGTTACTGAATCGGAGTTAAAGCGGATTAAGGCGCAATTGCTCGCTTCACAAATATACAAACGCGATTCAATTTTTGCTCAAGCCATGGAGATTGGCAGTTCAGAGATGGCTGATGTCTCTTGGCGAGATTTGGATCGGATGATTGAGCGAATCCAATTAATTCAATCGGATCAAATCCAACGCGCAATTAATACGTATTTTGTCAACGATGGTTTAACCATTGTGACCTTGGATCCCCAGCCACGTTCAATGCTTGCAAAGCCGCGTGGAATGTCAGGTAGTTTGCGCCATTAAAAGGGAAGACAATGCATCGTATTCATCTTATTTTTAAAGGACTAATCGGCTTAATCGCAACGTTATTTGTAGTTTCAGCGCATGCAGTATTGCCAATCCAAGCGATTCCCTTAAGCAATGGTACAAACGCTTATTTGATTCAAACGAACGCCATACCAATGGTTGATATTGAAATTAGTATTGATGCGGGAAGTCGCTACGACCCGAAAGATCAAAGTGGTCTAGCATCCTTGACCGCTGCGATGCTGATCCGCGGCATTCAGTGGCAGGGCGGTATTTTGAATGAGGCTCAACAGGCAGATGCAATTGCAGAACTAGGAGCCAGTATTAGTGCGTCTGCTTCAGGTGAGAGAGCCATCGTGCGCGCTCGATCACTGAGTAAACCCGATATTTTTGATCCACTCCTGCAACTTCTAGTAGCTAGTGTATCGAAACCTATCTTTGATTCATCGATTCTGATGCGTGAGAAGCAGCGCGTTAGTGCTGCGATTCAGGAGGGCGATACGAAACCGGAAGTTGTTCTGCAAAAACGGTTTCGTCAGGAGGTATTCGGAAATTATCCCTTAGCGCGATCCCCTAGCATTGAATCGATTGCAGCAATTCAGGGGGGCGATCTAGCGCGATTTCATCAGGATTTTTATCGTCAAGACCGAGTCATTGTGAACATTGTAGGCAATGTCGATCCAGCCAAGGCTAAACAAATTGCTGAACAAATTATTAATGCATTGCCCGTTAAGGGCCCAGCTATTCCTGCATTACCACCTTTGGAACGCTCACCAATAGAGCCAGAATCCAAGCGCTTGGTCCGAATTCCGTTTCAAACACAGCAAACCCATATTGCGATGGGTATGACCGCCATTACTCGGGATAATCCTGACTATTTCCCCTTACTCGTTGGAAACTATGTTTTGGGTGGCGGGGGCTTTGTATCTCGTTTAGTTGGTGAGGTTCGAGATAAGCGCGGATTTGCTTATAGCGTATTCAGTTACTTTCAACCGGGGCGCGATACCGGAACCTTTGAAGCAGGCTTGCAAACCCGTAATGATCAAGCAGATCAAGCTCTGAATGTATTGCAAGAGACCATTGCACGCTTTATTGAAGATGGTCCAAGCGATGCAGAATTAGCGGCTGCTAAAGCAAACTTAATCAATGGCTATCCATTGCGACTCGATAGTAATCGTAAATTACTTGATAACCTTTCAGCGATTACTTGGAATCAACTACCACTCAATACCCTCGATGTATGGACACAACAAGTCGCAGCGGTCAAAAAGGATGATGTGCGTAATGCGTTTAAACGACACTTAGATATGCGCAGAATGATCAGTGTTCTTGTTGGGGGCGCACCCTAATTGGCACTCAGCCACCGAATTCGGATTATTGGCGGTGTGTGGCGTAGCCGGCAGATTCAGGTTTTAGATCAGCAGGATTTGCGTCCTAGTTCTGATCGGGTTCGTGAAACGCTTTTTAATTGGTTGGGCCCAGACCTTAGCGGTCTCAAGGCAATTGATGTGTTTGCTGGTTCTGGGGCTCTTGGTTTTGAGGCCGCTTCTCGATCAGTTGACGAGGTGGTATTGATTGAGAACGATAAACGAATCTATAACCAGCTTTTGACGCAGTATCAACTCCTGACTTCTTATCCAACTCGTGGGGAAGTGAAAATCCTTCATGGGGATGGCGTTGCTTATTTAGAGGGCGCTCGTGATCAGTCGGCCCAGTTGATTTTTCTGGATCCCCCATTTAGTCAACCCGACTTACTCATTCGCGCAGCACAAGAGGCCGGTCGCGTGTGTCACGATCAAGGACGGGGCGGAATCTATATTGAATGCCCCAATTCCTTTGATCTGACTGAATTGGAAGGTTTATTACCCAATTGGACCCTTATTAAATCGATGGAAACAGCCCAAGTAAAAGCCGTATTGTTTCGCCGCAGTTCGAGCTAAACTCCTGTTTATCCATATAAATAAGGGGGTCTTTATGACCATTGCTGTCTATCCAGGAACCTTTGACCCATTTACCCGTGGTCATGAAGATTTGGTTCGGCGCGCCTCAAGTATTTTTACCAAGCTGATTGTCGGGGTGGCTGATAGTAAAAATAAGCGTCCTATTTTTACACTTGAGGAACGGATTGAAATTGCCAAAGAGGTATTGAGCCATTATCCGAATGTTGAAATTGCAGGATTTTCTGGATTGCTGAAAGACTTTGCTCGAGAGCATTCTGCTCGAGTGATTGTGCGCGGTTTACGTGCTGTATCGGATTTTGAGTATGAGTTTCAGATGGCTGGTATGAATCGTTACCTACTACCAGATGTGGAAACTTTATTTTTGACCCCATCGGATCAATATCAATTTATTTCCGGTACCTTTGTCCGAGAAATTGCGCTCATGGGTGGCGATGTGAGTAAGTTTGTCTTTCCCTCAGTGGAAAAATGGTTACAAAAGAAGAACGCCCAAATTAAATCCACTTAAGCTATTCTGATCATTCTTTTGGGGATATCAATATGGCGTTAATGATTACAGACGAGTGCATCAACTGTGATGTCTGTGAACCGGAATGCCCAAATGATGCGATTTATATGGGGATTGAGATCTATGAAATCGATCCCAATAAATGCACCGAGTGCGTGGGGCATTTTGATGCTCCTCAGTGCCGTCAGGTCTGCCCAGTCGATTGTATTCCGTTTAATCCCGATTATTCTGAAACCCAAGAGCAGTTACTCGAAAAATACAAAGTCTTGAGTGCTCTCAAGCAGACCAATTAAATGATCTAATTTGGGCCGTGCAGAATTTGCATAGCATCCTGTGTATTGCCCTCAAGAACGAGGGGCAAAATACTAATTGCTTTCGTGATGACCGCATCTAATTTATCTTGCTCTTCTGCGCTTGGTTTTTTTAGCACATAGTCGGCAACATCCATTCTTGCTAGATTGCCGGGTAGATCGCGTGGGTGACCAATCCCAAAGCGGAGTCGCCAGAATTCGGGGCTTGATAAATGCTGTTGAATGTCTTTTAAGCCATTGTGACCGCCATTGCCCCCACCTTTTTTTAGACGCGCCGTGCCAGCTTTGAGATCCAGCTCATCATGGACTACTAGTACCTCACTCGCCCCGATCTTATGAAAGCGACATAGGGGAGCAACGGCTTCCCCGCTGAGATTCATATAGGTATCAGGTTCTAACAAGTAAATATCATGACCTTTAATTTGGATTTTTGCGATTCGACCATTAAATCGTTTTTCTGGCTGAAGAAATTGTTTATGTTGAGCAGCCAGACGATCCACAAACCAAAACCCTGCATTGTGACGGTCGGCCTCATGCTTTGATCCAGGATTTCCGAGTCCAACAATTAAACGAATCATTTTTATCAGTAGGTTGAGGCTAAGTGATCCAACTATAAACGACTTCAACTAGGCAATAAAAAACCCGCATCAAGCGGGTTTCTATGAGAGTGAAACGATTTAGCTCTTCGCTTCTTTATCAGCAGCTGGTGCAGCAGCCTCTGCAGCTGGTGCAGCCTCAGCACCTGGTTCTGGTTCTGCTTTAACCGCTGGAACGCGAGCGTTTGCGATCACAGGGTTTTCTTGCTCGACATGCAGGACTAGGCTAACGCCCTTGGGTAGTGCAACGTCCTTGGCATGAATCGATTGGCCCACCACAATTTTGCTTAGATCCACTTCCAAGAACTCGGGAAGATCGCCTGGCAAGCAAGTGATTTCGATTTCATTAGCAACGTGACTAACAACTGCTCCACCAAACTTAACCGCTTCTGATTCTTCAGCACCCTTAAAGTGCAGAGGAACGCGCATATGAATTTTTTCACTGGCTGATACACGCTGGAAGTCAACGTGCAAAACCAATGCTTTAAATGGATGCATCTGGTAATCACGCAATAAGGCTTTTTGTGATTTACCGTTTAATTCGATATCCAAAATGGATGAATGGAAAGCTTCTTTCCGCAAGGCGTGGAATAAAGCGTTATGGTCTAACTCGATTGCGCAGGGAGATTCTTGCTTTCCGCCATAGATAATTCCGGGGGTTTTCCCAGAATTGCGCAGGCGGCGGCTCGCACCAGTGCCCTGTACGCTTCGTTCAAATGCTACTACTTTCATGATGACTCCAAATTAAGGGTTAATTTCCGTCCGCGACCAAACGGAAAGCCTTAAATTATAGCTTGAAAGAGTAAAAATTCGGTAGAAATCAGTTGCTTAGGAAGCTAATCGGCAAAAAGCGACATGACCGAGTCACCTTTGGTAATTCGCGAAATCGTCTCTGCCAGCAGCGGGGCAACACTTAACTGCCTGATTTTATTGACGGATTTTGTATCTTGTTTCAATGGAATCGTGTCAGTAACCACTAACTCATCAATTTCAGATCCTGCAATGCGAGCAGCTGCGCCTCCAGATAGAACCGGGTGCGTGCAATAGGCTGTCACGCTTTTGGCGCCCCGTTCTTTTAGAACCTCAGCCGCCTTGCAAAGAGTCCCGCCCGTATCAATAATGTCGTCCATGATGACGCAGTGACGGTTTTCCACTTCACCAATTAAATGCATCACTTCCGAGACATTAGGTTTTGGTCTGCGTTTATCAATAATGGCCAGATCACAGCTTAATTGCTTGGCAAAAGCCCGGGCGCGTACCACACCGCCAATGTCGGGCGATACCACGGTCAGGTCAGGCTGATTTTTTGCTCGTAGGTCCCCTAAGAGGACGGGGGAGGCATAGATATTGTCGACCGGGATATCAAAAAATCCTTGGATCTGGTCTGCGTGCAAGTCCATTGTTAGAACGCGCTCTACGCCTGCAACTGACTGCAGCATATTGGCCACAATTCTGGCAGAAATCGCAACCCGCGCAGAGCGGGGGCGGCGGTCTTGGCGGGCATAACCAAAGTAGGGGATGACCGCAGTAATCCGGTTGGCCGATGCCCTTTTAAGGGCATCAATCATGATCATGAGTTCCATGAGGTTATCGTTGGTCGGATCGCAGGTCGACTGGATCACAACAACATTCTTGCCGCGCACGTTTTCCTGGATTTCAACCTGGATTTCACCATCAGAAAAACGGCCAACGAAGGCCTTTCCTAGCTGCAACTGCATCTGGCTAGCAACGGCCTGTGCAAGTGCGGGATTGGCGTTGCCAGTGAAAATTGTGAGCGCGTCAGAGTTCATGGTCTTGGCTAGTATTGGTTATCCATCATAACAATGGCAGGGGAGGAAGGACTCGAACCCTCGCATGCCGGAATCAAAATCCGGTGCCTTGACCAACTTGGCGACTCCCCTACTGCGTCATACTGATAAAACCGAATTGTAAGCGGGATTTAGTTTTAGACCCCGAACAAGCCGACCCACCCACCCCGAGGGAAGTGTGAGCATCCGTTGTTCCAGATCGCGTCGATTGACCGACTCTGGTAGTACAGCAAACACACTACTACCCGATCCAGACATCTTACGAGTAGCATCTGGAAGCGTTTGCGCCAACCAATTTAATGCTCGATTTACTTCAGGGCAGAGCTCACAAGCAACTGGTTGGAGGTCGTTCGTAAACTGCCCAACCTCACCAGTGTTTGCAAGAAAGTCTGCCATTGTAATCGGAGCATGATTTCGGGTCAATTGATCGGATTGAAACACGGTCCGAGTGGCAACTGATTCTCCTGGAAAAATGATCAAGAACTCATGATCGGGTAGATCAATCGATTCCAGTCGCTCGCCAATCCCTTGCACAAATGCGTTTTGACCAAATAAAAAGAACGGCACATCGGCACCCAGTTTTAATCCTAGCTCACTCAGTTCGGCTTGGGGAAGATGAAGATCCCAGAGATGGTTTAAACCAATTAATACGGTAGCTGCATCCGATGATCCACCACCTAAGCCTGCTCCTATGGGGATATTTTTCTCAAGATGAATTTCAACTCCGCGTGGGTAGTGCGTATGGTTTTTCAATAACTGAGCGGCTCGCACGACCAGATCATTCTCCGGGGAAATCTGTGGATTACCGCCGTGCCGAATAATTGTGCTTTGCTCGAGCGGAGTTAAAGAAATGCGATCACACCAATCGACCAATTGAAATACCGATTGAAGCTCGTGATATCCATCTGGACGTCGACCGGTCACATGAAGAAATAAATTGATTTTGGCTGGAGCAAGGAGCTCGAGACGATTACTCATTCACTTGATCAAAAATTAAGCGCACATCAATCGAACCCGTGTTCGTGTTTCTAGTCATCGTAAGACGCTCAATCTTCTTACTCTCATTCCACACATAGGCTAAATCCCATCCGTCTTGCGAGATCCGTTTGACTTGACCCAGGTTATCGCGCTCGAGCCGTGCAGGACTGCCGGCGCGTAATTGCCCATTTAGCCAATTGGATAAACCCCGCGCGGGCAGCGGTAAGCCTAAGGTATTTTGAATTAAGGTGTCAGCATCAATCGCACTAACTTTTTTGCCATCACGTTCTAGAATGGCTTCACCCGGGTTAATCGTGATTTTGGCAATTGCACCTCCCATGGGCCCCCGAATTTCCAAGGTATCACTCAAGCCATTTTTGGTGAGGGTAAAGCTACCCGATCCACCTTGATTATTGTTGGTGGGTCGATCGCTTGCCTTAACCGCAAAACGACCATCCCACTGACTAGCGACCACATCCATCGAGATCGCCCAAGATGGTTTTAGGCGCTTTAAGGTCTCGCGCAGGGTGGCATTATTTGCGTCGATCAACTCACCCTGTCGCCAAGCCTCCTCTGCCTCAATCGGTCGATTAAGCGTCCAGAGGACCTCGCCAAGATGAGCGGCGATATCAGCCTCAGGTTTGATGCGAAATGCGTCTTGCAGCTGCTTTAAGGCAAGCTCATTGTTACCTAAACGAAAGTTAACCCAACCCAAACTATCCAAAATAAACGGATCTCTAGGATCCAGATTGTGTGCTTTAAGAATCAGTTCATACGCCTCTTTCAGTTTGACATTTCGGTCGGCTAAGGAGTAGCCCAGCGCATTGAGTGCTTGAATATCATTTGGATTGCGTTCAATCAGAGTTCTTAAGGTTTTCTCCATCACCTCAAACTGACCGGACTTTTCAGCTGCTAAAGCATAGGTATACAAAATTTGAGGATTGGAAGGAGGCGGAACGAGGGCCGCAACAATTTTGTAATAGGCATTTAAAGCCGCTCCCTCATCTTGAGCCCGACCCAATAGGCTTTGCCACTGGAGCAAAATTTGTTCGCGCTCTCTAACATTTTGTTCCCTAAGAAGGGCGATGGCTGGTGTAACAGCATCAGACCACCGTTGATTGAGCATCAGTAGGGTAACCAATACTTCTTTGGGCTTGCTCTGGCCGGGTGGCGATAGCTCATCCCAAGTCTGTGCAGCGATTAAAGCGAGATCTGCCGCGTTCGCCGCAATTGCAATTTCCATTGCACGTTGAGCTAAAGCAGGATCCCCGGTTTGTCGTGCGAGGCTCAAATAGGTTTGATAGGCCAACCCAGCCTCACCCCGTTGTAGGGCAATTTCAGAAGCAAGTATTTCAAATACTTGCTCGCTGGTAGCTCCTTTGGTCTGCGCTGAGACAGGCAGCATGAAGCCCAAAGAGCAGCCGCAGATAGCCCAAAGCAATGCATGCTTCAGACCAATATTTGCCAAAATGGAAGTCAATCGATAGCCCATCAGCACATTCTAATCCCCGAATCTACAATGTACCGATGCCAGAACTACCAGAGGTTGAAGTCACGCGCTTGGGGATTAAACCCCACCTAGAAGGGCGTCAGATCACGCATGTCAATGTGATTGATGGGCGACTGCGTTGGCCAGTTCCCAGGGGCTTGCCAAAAATTCTGAAGGGCCAACGCTTGGATACGATCGAGCGCCGGGGGAAGTATTTATTGCTCAAAATGACCGATGGCTATTTGATCATTCATTTAGGTATGACTGGGGTATTGCGTGTACTGCCTCAAAAGGACCCCCTAAAGCCACACGATCGGGTCTCCATTCACTTTGATAGCCTTAGTCTTCGGCTTCATGACCCCCGAAAGTTTGGTGCTGTATTGTGGCACCCATCCACTAAGGGCGAGGTGTTAGAACATCCCTTAATTCAAAAATTGGGGCCAGAGCCCCTTGCCGAGGATTTTGCTGGGAAGTTGGGCGCGACACGTTTGTACCAGTTTTCCCGCAAACGAACGATTTCGGTAAAGGCATTTTTATTGGCCGGGCAAGCAGTGGTTGGTGTTGGCAATATTTAT
This sequence comes from Polynucleobacter acidiphobus, assembly GCF_003065385.1. Classification (NCBI taxonomy): domain Bacteria; kingdom Pseudomonadati; phylum Pseudomonadota; class Betaproteobacteria; order Burkholderiales; family Burkholderiaceae; genus Polynucleobacter; species Polynucleobacter acidiphobus. The sequence goes on along the minus strand of NZ_CP023277.1, from coordinate 1,718,481 downwards.
TGTTCTGAATCTTTGTTTGAGGCCGGCATTCATCCAGGCTTACCCGCTGGCAAATTAACTAAAGCACAGTGTGAGCGATTGGCCGAGGCGGTACGAACCATTTTAAAAAGAGCGATTGCGGCTGGTGGGAGCAGTTTGCGCGATTTCGTGGATGCGCATGGTGAGCCTGGTTACTTCATGATGCAAACCAAAGTCTATGACCGAGCGAATGAACCGTGTCGGGTGTGCAAAACACCGATTCGGCAAATAACCCAAGGTCAGCGCTCGACCTATTATTGTCCTTGCTGTCAGAAACGATAGGTATGGGATTTCGTTTCTCCCAAGCTTTAATTCGTTGGTCAAAGCACTATGGTCGTCAAGGCCTGCCTTGGCAAGGTCAGCGAGATCCATACGCAATTTGGGTCTCGGAGATCATGCTGCAGCAGACCCAAGTTAGCACCGTCATGGAGCGCTACCCACAATTTATGCGTCAATTTCCAACAGTTAAGGCGCTAGCAAGCGCTGATCTAGATGCAGTGATGGCGCTGTGGAGCGGATTGGGGTATTACTCGCGCGCGCGTAATCTTCATCGCTGTGCACAACAGATCATGGCAGAGTATGCAGGACAGTTTCCCAGATCGGCCCAAGAGCTTGAGAAATTACCTGGAATTGGCCGATCCACGGCAGGAGCGATTGCTGCCTTTGCATTTGAGGAGCGCGCCCCAATCCTAGATGCCAATGTAAAGCGGGTTATTAGTCGTTTTTTTGGTATTACTGGTGATCAACAAAGCCATCAGACAGTGCAATTGCTTTGGGAGCATGCAAGGGCGATTCTTCCCAAGACGAAGTCTCAAATGCCTATTTACACACAAGCACTGATGGATTTTGGGGCCACCTGGTGCACCCCGAAGGTCGCCAAATGTCAAAGTCAGGATCAGACCTGCCCAATGATGAGTGAGTGCAAAGCGTATGAGCTTGGTCAGGTCGATCGCATTCCAGCGAAAAAGAAGAAAAAGCAATCCCCGACGTTCACAACCCATATCTTTCTGATTCGTTATCAGGATGAGATATTGCTTGAGAGGCGACCTCCAAAAGCAATTTGGGGTGGACTTTATTCCTTAATCGAAACCCCATGGGAGCCGATCGAACCGAAAATAAATCCTTCAAAATCAAGTGACGTCACGAGCTTACTGAATCAGACAGTTCTTTCAAAGCTTTTATCAAAAAGCGATTTAGGTTCGATTGCCTCAGTTGAAGAAGGCCATGTAATCGAGCATGTATTTAGTCATCGACGGCTACGAATGCAACCATGGATTATTCATCTCAAACGGAAATGGCCACACTCAAGCGCTGCACTCGATTGGATTTGCATAAGCCAGCTAAAGGAGTATGGCCTACCTCAGCCAATACGAGTCTTCTTAGAATCCAGTTCGCGATGACGTTCTAAGACATATACATCTTTGATTGCCGCCTGAGAGAAAAATTGATTCAATTGATGTACGAGGTAAACCGATCGGTGTTGCCCGCCTGTGCAACCAACCGCTACTGTGAGATAGCTGCGACCATCTTTTAGATAGTGCGGCAACCATTTTTGGATATGCGACTCTATATCGGTCAGCATTTGTGAGACCTCAGGAAACTGACACAAATAGTCCGCCACCGCTTGATCCAAACCAGTTTTATCTCGCAGGGCTGCTTCGTAATGTGGATTTGGGAGGCAGCGAACATCAAACACAATGTCTGCCTCACTGGGTACACCGCCTTTGAACGCAAAGGACTCAAATATCAGCGCTAGACCAATGGGCCGCTCTTTTAATTGATCAGCGATCCAGTGGCGCAGTGTGTGGGCTGGAATATGCCCAGTATCAATTTGTTGAGCTTCGTTTGCTAAAGGAGCAAGTAATTCTCGTTCCCTCTCAATCGCATCAATTAAGGTGGTCGATTGCGTGGGGTGGGAGAGTGGGTGACGGCGGCGCGTTTCTGAGAAGCGCTGGACTAAGGTATTGGTATCTGCATTTAAAAACAACACACCAACCTGATGCTTGTGGCGTAGCTTTTCCAGAAGTGCGGGTAATTGAGAGATCGACTCACCGCGTCTGGCATCAACCGCAATCGCAATATGCTGACGTTGCTCACCTTCCATAGTCCTTACCAATTGCTCAATTAATGACACTGGTAAGTTATCAACGCAATCGTACCCAGCATCTTCAAACGCACGTAAGGCGACTGATTTTCCTGAACCAGAGATACCAGTAATGAGTTGGATGCGCATCTTATAAGAGACGGCCTTGGGATTTATTATGTTCGCTATCGAGATTCATTTGATTGCGTTGACGCTCAATAAAGTCTTTGAGCGTATCAATTCCCCTCAGTTGCAAAATGGTGTTACGAACAGCGGCCTCAACGAGAACCGCTAAATTTCGTCCAGCGGCTACCTGAATTTTCACGGTCCGAATCGGAATATCAAGAACCTCGACAAACTGGGATTCAATCGGCAAGCGTTCGAACTCACCATCATTGCGACGAACCAACTGCACAATTAAGCGGAGTTTCAACTTCCGTCGAACCGCGGTTTCGCCAAAGATCGTCCGAATATCAAGTAAACCTAAACCGCGAACTTCGAGAAGGTCGCGCAAAATCTCAGGGCACCGACCTTCAATATAGTCTGGCCCAAGTCGTGTAAAGTCAACCGCATCATCAGCTACCAAACCATGGCCGCGAGAAATTAATTCGAGGCCAAGCTCGCTTTTCCCCAAGCCGGATTCACCGGTGATTAAGACGCCAAGGCCTAAGATGTCCATAAAAACGCCATGCATCGTAATGCAAGGCGCTCCTATCTTCGTTAAGTAAAACCGAAGGTGATCAATGACCTCTGCCGCAGAAGTGTTGGTGGCAAAGAGGGGCGTGGAGGAACGTTGGCAATAGAGTTGCAATTCTTCGTCTGCTTTGCAACCGTCGGCCACAATAATGCAGGGCGGCTTGCTGGCGATCAAAGAGGAGATTTGGGTTTGACGTTCAGCACTTGGTAATTTGGCGTGATAGTCAATCTCTTGATTCCCGAAGATCTGAATTCGGCTTGGATGAATCATATTTAAATGCCCAACCAAATCAGAGGAGGCTGCTGCGGACTTCACAGCATCTGCGTTAAATTTTCGGTCAGCACCCTCGAGGCCGCTGATCCAAGACAGCTTTAAATCCCCAATATTCTCATCAAAGATCTGTTGAGCTGTGACGTCTTCAAGTAAGAGTTGTTGGCTCATTGCAAAGCCTCCCAATGGCAAATCAAGTCCCTAACTTTCTCAGGATCGGTCTCATTTTGCAACTGGTCAAGGGTTTGGGGATTAGTAAGAAGCTGAGCAATGACTGCTAGGATTTCAAGATGCTCTTGGGTTGCTTTTTCTGGAACTAGGAGAAAAAGGAGGAGTGAGACGGGTTTGCCGTCTGGGGCTCCAAACTCAATTGGGGTTTGAAGCTTAAAAAGAGCCGCGCATGGCTCTTGTAAGCCTTTAATTCGTCCATGGGGTATGGCTACACCGAATCCAAGACCGGTTGAACCCAGAGCTTCCCGGGCATTCAAGAAATTTAAGACAGTCTCGGATGGAATTTGAAGTTTGGTCGCAAAATACTGACCAGCATTTTCGAATGCCTGCGCCTTGTTAGACGCTTGTGCATTCAAATTAATGCTGTCAGTAGTGAATAGGCGACTAAGAACATTCATGACCCCTGATTATAGGGGTCAAAACACTTAACTTTGCAGCTGATGTTTATCGTGATGATGATCCTGGATTCGCTCTTTATGCTTAATAACCTGTCGGTCGAGTTTATCAATGACGGCATCCATCGCGTGATACAAATCTTCGTGATGAGCCTGAGCAAATAACTCCTTTCCTTTGAGGTGAAGAGTTAGTTCAGCCGTTTGTCTTAGCCCCTTTTCTTTTGCTTTATCAACCATGAGAAATGCAGAGGCATCAATCACATGATCAAAATGTTTGCGAATTCGTTCTAGACGATTTTCTAAGTGATCACGAATGCCTGGAGTAACTTCGAGATGACGGCTGTTGATGCGTAAATTCATTACAAACCTCCATGATTAATGCCTACGCAAATGCATGGCCGGGATGCGCAGTGAGTCCCGATACTTCGCTACTGTGCGCCGCGCAACCGCATACCCTTGGTTTTCTAAAATCATTGCAATCGAGTGATCAGAGATGGGTTTGCCAGGAGACTCATTGGCCACGATCCGACGAATAATTTCATGGACTGCAGTTGTGGAGACTCGATCACCTTGCTCTGAGGTAATGGAATGACTAAAGAAATGTTTTAGTTCAAATAAACCCAAGGGGCAACTTAAATACTTTTGCTTCGTTACACGAGATACAGTAGATTCATGCAACTCTAGGTTATCAGCGATTTCTCTTAAAACCAATGGGCGGAGTGCAATATCCCCAGAATCAAAGAAGGATTGTTGCCTTGCAACGACCTCAGAAGCCACGCGCAGTATGGTTTCTTCCCGTTGTTGAATATTTTTTAATAACCATTTTGCTTCGGTCATTTTTTGGCGCATTGCACCAATATCAGCATGGTCACGGTGTTCAGAGATGATGTTGATATATTCTTGATTTAATGAGACTTTTGGAACGGCCTCTTCATTACGTTTAGCAACCCACAGCTTGCGCTTTTTATAAACGACGATATCCGGGATCACCAAGTGATCGGGGCCATAGTCATAATTGGCTGCTGGATGATGGTTAAGGGTTTTAATTTTCCGAATCGCCGCCTCAATACTGCTCTCAGATTTACCCAAAAGGACTCGTAACTTTGCATACTCACGGTTTGCCACCTTGCTTAAATGAGATTTACAAATTTGTAGGGCGAGTGAAAGAACGGCTCTTTCTTCAGGTCGCATGGCGGCTCGATTAAGCTCTTCTTGAAGTTGGATACACAGACATTCACTCAGATCGCGTGCGCCAACACCAATCGGCTCTAATTGCTGTAAGTGGCCTAATGCCATTTGTAATTCAGCAAGGGTGTACTGCTCCTGAAAACGTTCAGCGATTTCAAGGGTGATGATTTCAAGGCTTTCAGAAAGGAAACCGCGCTCATCAAGACAGGCCGCCAAGTAGTGCACTGCTGCTTTAAGTTTTGGGCTGATGTTCATCACTCGAATTTGTTCGGCCAAAGCCGTTTGAAGCGATATCTGATTCGGTATTTGTTCGAGTCCATCGCCCTCGCCACTTCCAGAGTAGTGTGGTGCGCTAGGCTCAAATTCAATGATTGGATTATCGAGAGCCGCTTTCTCAAGCTCTAGCTCGAGTTCGAGATTCGAGAGCATCAACAGCCTCACAGCCTGTTGAAGTTGCGGGCTGAGGTTGGTTTGTTGGCTTAGGCGGGGGCTAATCGAAAAGCGCATGAATCCATTCTAGGAAGGCTTAACAGTTGCCCGGGGCAAAAATTCACCAAAATGGTGCACTACATGCGGAAGTTTTCGCCCAAATAAACCCTTCGAACCGCATCATTTTGAATAATTTCATCCGGCTTGCCAGCGGCCAGAACGCTTCCCTCGCTAATAATGTAAGCGTGGTCGCAAATACCAAGAGTCTCGCGCACATTGTGATCGGTGATTAGAACCCCGATTTGGCGGTCCCTTAGAAAGCGGACAATCCGTTGGATTTCGCCTACAGCAATGGGATCAACACCAGCAAACGGTTCGTCGAGCAAAATAAATTTAGGAGAAGATGCAAGTGCCCTGGCAATTTCAACTCGTCGCCGTTCGCCTCCTGACAGAGAAAGGGCTGGATTATTACGCAAGTGACTAATTTGTAATTCGCCCAGTAACTCATCTAAACGGGCCTGAATTTGCTTTTTGCTTAACGGCTTGCCACTCGTTTCTTGAAGCTCTAATACGGCTTGTATATTTTCTGCCACATTCAGTTTACGAAAAACAGAAGCCTCTTGGGGCAAGTAAGAAAGACCCATTCGAGCACGTTGGTGGATGGGAAGATGACTAATTTTCTTTTGATTTAAACGAATATCCCCGCCATCGAGCGGGACCAAGCCAACAATCATGTAAAACGAGGTGGTTTTGCCAGCACCATTAGGCCCCAATAAGCCTACGACCTCACCGCTTGCTACCTCAATGCTGACATCGCGAACAACCGTGCGAGAGCCATAACGCTTTTGAAGCGATACCGCTTGAAGGACGGAAGGCGAAGCGGACGTCATCTTATTTAACAAGCACTTTCTTTCTGGGGGCTAAGATTGCTCTTGATTGCGGGGGACGAGTTAGATCCAACTTTTGTGGTTTGATCTGATAACTTTCTTTAACATCTTCATATTCGATCTGCCAACCTTGGAGTTGATCGAGCATTTGCATATTGAGTAGGCGCTTGACGGTGGCATTACCAACCAACAAAAGCCTTTCCTTCTTATCGTCATAGAGAATATCTTTGGCGATTCCTTGCATAAACTCATCTTGCAGGGTTTCGCGTCGTTGGCGCATTGAGGCTGGTAAATTAGGCTTTCCGTTTAGATCAATCATTTGATAGCCTTCAGGGGTAACTAGGACGAAGCCGCGTTCCCCCGTACCGACCATGCTGCCGCGCACGAGAAGAACGTCACCAGTTAGAGTGTATTTTTGCTTTAGATCATCCAGATCAACTTGATCGGCATTAATAATGAGTGGCTTATCTCGATCGGCCTGATTCGCTTTAGCAGACATGGATAGCGCACTAAGAGCAAGGATGAAAATTAGGATTCTCAATTACGACCCTTTTGCTCGGCAGGCTCGATTCGACCACGTACTTGCCCTTTAAGGCTAGCGCTGTGATCAACGTTATTGAATGTTCCGCCACCACTTGAATTCATGATCGACATTCCCTGTTGAAGCTCTAATGGTTTATCGGTACGCACAATATCATCATTAATTAAAACCTGGAAGTAGCTTGAGCGAGCCAGTAATTGGGGCGCAGCCTTGCGATCACCCAAAGCCTCTTGAGCCGGACGAAAAATTTCACCATTCTCATACAGATCCAAGATCGTTAAATCACCATCAATATGGCCGCGCTCAGCACGAACCGTAACAGGCGCACCTTGATCTTGAAAGATACGAATCCGCGGGCGCTCTAGATCGATCGATGCATCGTCTTCATAGTGAATCAGTTTCTTTCCTAGAACGCGGTATTTCGTTTGCCCTTGCTCATCGAGATTCGATAGAGTTGCATTTTTAAGAATGTAATCAGGCACGTGTTGGGGCACGCGCGCTAAAGCAAGCGACTCTGGTGGTGCACTCCGCTTGACTAGCCAGAAAGTAGCCAGAGTTAGCGAGCCCATCAGCAAAAAGGGCAGGACACGCAATAAACCGCGTACGATCCATAAATAAATAATGTGCCGAGAAAGTCTCATGAAGAGTTTGTCTTAGCCTTTGGCTTTGGCCAGCAGTGAATCGTAATGCCCTTGGGCTTTGAGGATTAAATCGCAGGCTTCACGAACGGCACCAAAGCCACCTTTCGCCTGCGTGACATAGTGGGCGGCTTGACGAACGGCTTCGTGTGCCTGAGCAGGGGCAATCCGCAAGCCCGCCGATTGCATGATCGATAAATCAGGCCAATCATCCCCCATCACTGCCAAGTCGATGGCAGGATTCAATGGAACTCGTTGTTGTAATTCTAAAAGCGCTAATTTTTTATCTTGAACACCAGTAAATACATTGGTAATACCAAGTTCATCGCAGCGTCCAAGCACCATTTTCGAGTGGCGACCCGTAATGACGGCACACTCAACCCCAACACTTTGAAGCAGTTTGATACCAAAGCCATCCTGGATATCAAAACCTTTCATTGATTCTTTCCCGTCTGGTCCAAAAAAAACCTGACCGCTGGTGAGAACGCCATCGACATCAAGTACCAATACACGGATCTGAGTCGCTCGTTCGAGAGCCTGGGGATAGTTGGTTAATGGGTTTGTGGTGTGTGATTGAAGAATCGGTGCCATCAATTAAATTACCTTGGCTGCAAATAGGTCATGCAAGTTGAGGGCGCCTAGTAAGCGATTTTCTGGATCAGCCACAATTAAGTGATTGATCCGATGCTGCTCCATCATTCCAATGGCCTCTTCAGCAATTAAATCAGGCGGGATGGTTCTTGGCTTAGGCGTCATGGCGTCTGTGAGACTAATAGAGCCAATGCTTACCTGTTTTTCGAGCAGGCGTCGTAGATCCCCATCGGTCAGAATACCTAGTACTTGGTTGGCGTCATTCACAATCACAACCAAGCCCATCTTATGAAGACTCATTTCAGTAAGCGCTTGTGCAAATGATGCCTTTACATTTATTTTAGGGGTGCTTGAGAGATCGCGCATCACCTCTGAGACATGGGCGATTAATTTTCGACCCAGTCTTCCGCCGGGGTGCGAGCGCAAAAAGTCTTCTGCCTTAAAGCCTCGCGCATCCAATAGAGAAACAGCGAGTGCATCACCCATCGCTAGTGCTGCCGTCGTGCTGGTCGTTGGTGCCATATTAAGCGGGCAAGCTTCTTTGTCAACACTAATATCAAGATGTGCGTCTGCCAATTTGGCAAGTGAGGAATTAGGGTCCCCCGTTAGTGCAATTAATTTTGCGCCAGTTCGTTTAATGATGGGGACAATTGTGAGCAGTTCCTCGGTTTCGCCGGAGTTTGAAATCGCTACGAATACATCCTCACGAGTAACCATGCCTAAATCACCATGACTTGCCTCGGCGGGATGAACAAAAAATGCAGGGGAACCGGTTGATGCAAAGGTGGCAGCCACTTTACGCGCGATGTGACCTGACTTGCCAATTCCTGAAACAACAATCCGGCCGCGGCATTGTTCGAGAAGATGAACCGAAAGTAGCAGGGCCGACTGTCCTTCTTGAGCCAAGCGATCCCGCATTTTGCGAATCGCATCCGCTTCCAAATCAAGGGTGGCGCAGGCTAATTCCAGGGCGCGTTGGTTCTTTGCATTCATGGGGATAAGTATATGCTGACTGCCCCCTTGCGGGATTTAAAGCCCAAGTTTTTCGAGATCTTTTTTCTTGATAGGACCGGGATTAAGCTGCTTTTTAAGGAGGGGCTTTAAGTATTTTCCAGTGAAGCTCGCGGGGTGATTGGCGACCTCTTCAGGGGTTCCAGTTGCAATAATTTGACCACCGCCGGCGCCCCCATTCGGTCCAAGGTCAATTAACCAGTCGGCGGTTTTGATCACATCCAGATTGTGTTCAATGATCACCACGGTGTTCCCTTGCTTTTTCAAGGTATGAATTACCTCAAGCAATAGTTTGATGTCATGAAAATGCAAACCCGTCGTTGGCTCATCAAGGATGTAAAGAGTCCGTCCTGTATCACGCTTGGAGAGTTCTAGCGAGAGCTTGACGCGTTGCGCTTCCCCCCCCGAAAGGGTGGTGGCACTTTGACCAAGGCAGACATACCCCAAACCAACATCGAGCAAGGTCTTGAGTTTGCGCTTAACCACTGGAACGGCTTCAAAGAATTCATGAGCTTGCTCTACCGTCATGGATAAGATCTCATGAATATTCTTGCCTTTATAGCGAATATCTAAGGTCTCACGGTTATAGCGTTTGCCATGGCACACATCACAGGGCACATAGACATCAGGCAAGAAATGCATCTCGACCTTGAGGACGCCGTCGCCTTCACAGGTTTCGCAGCGGCCACCTTTGACATTAAATGAGAATCGACCCGCTTCATAACCCCGTTCACGCGCAGCCGGCACCCCTGCAAAGAGTTCTCGGATCGGTGTGAATAGACCGGTATAGGTTGCAGGATTCGAGCGCGGTGTGCGGCCAATCGGTGATTGATCCACATTAATCACTTTGTCAAAGTGTTCAATACCGTCGATATGATCATGTTCAGCTGGTTCAGCACTCGAGCCATAAAGATGTTGGGCAACCGCATGATGCAAGGTGTCGTTGATCAAGGTTGACTTACCAGACCCAGATACACCAGTGACACAAGTCAACAAACCAACAGGGATGTGCGCATCCACTTTTTGTAAGTTGTTACCACTCGCACCAATGATGCTTAAAAAGCGCCCATCATGTTCAGTACGCTTTTGGGGAACCGCAATATTTTCTTGGCCAGATAGGTAGGCGCCCGTTAATGAATCAGGATTGAGTTCGACTTGGCTTGGTGTTCCAGTTGCAACAATTTTTCCTCCATGCACACCTGCACCTGGTCCGATATCAATCACATAGTCTGAGGCCCGAATCATGTCTTCGTCGTGCTCTACGACCAATACGCTGTTGCCAAGATCGCGCAGGTGTTTGAGGGTTGCGATTAAACGATCGTTATCGCGCTGATGCAAACCAATCGACGGCTCATCGAGAACATACATCACACCGGTTAGTCCAGAACCAATTTGCGAGGCAAGTCGGATTCGTTGTGCTTCACCACCCGAGAGGGTATCTGCGCTACGTTCTAAGGATAGGTAATCGAGACCCACATCATTTAAGAAGCGCAAACGGGAGGCGATCTCTTTGATGATTTTGTCAGCAATTTCGCGTTTAGCACCCTTTAATCGGATCGTATTGAAATAGTCTTGCGCTTCGCGTAAGGGCAGGGCGCTGATTTCATAAATAGCGCGCGCTTGCTGACCATCGCCCACTTTGACAAAGCGTGCCTCCTTGCGTAAACGGGTACCGCCGCATTCTGGGCAAGCCCGAATATTTTGATAACGGGCCAATTCCTCACGCACCGCTGCTGAGTCGGTTTCTCGATAGCGCCGCTCAAAATTAGCCAAGATTCCCTCAAAGGCATGTTCGCGCACGACTGAGCGACCCTTTTCATTGAGATACTCAAATGGAATGGTTGTGTCCCCGGACCCATAGAGGATCAGGTCCTGCGCTTTTTTGGGTAATTTCTCAAAAGGCTTTTCAAGATCAAAACCGCCAAACTTCGCTAAGGTTTGTAGGAGCTTGAAGTAAAACTGGTTGCGACGATCCCAGCCCTTGATGGCTCCTGCTGCTAGTGATAAGTCAGGATGCGCCACAACCCGTTTGGGGTCAAAGAAGGAAATATGACCGAGTCCATCGCAGCTGGGGCAGGCGCCCATCGGATTATTAAAGGAAAACAGACGGGGCTCAAGTTCTTGCAATGAGTAGGAGCAAATGGGGCAAGCAAATTTGCTAGAGAAGATGGTTTCTTCGCCCGTATCCATATTGACCACCATGGCTTTGCCATCGGCGAGTCGCAGGGCGGTTTCAAACGACTCAGCCAGCCGTTGTTGAATATCCTCTTTGACGCGAATTCGATCCACCACCACTTCGATCGAATGCTTATCATTTTTCTTGAGTTGCGGTAGACGATCAGCTTCAACGATCTCGGCTTTGGCGGCATTACTCGTACCACCACCGGAGCGAATGCGAAAACGCACAAAGCCCTGAGCTTGGAGATTTTCGAATAAATCAACGAACTCCCCTTTGCGTTCACTCACCACAGGAGCCAAGATCATCAGTTTGGCATCGGCCGGCATTGCCATGACCGTATCAACCATTTGCGAGACGCTCTGTGCTTCAAGGGGTAAGGCATGATCTGGGCAGTAGGGGGTGCCCGCCCGCGCGAAGAGGAGGCGCAAATAATCATGGATCTCAGTGACAGTACCAACCGTTGAGCGCGGGTTATGACTGGTCGCCTTCTGTTCAATCGAGATTGCGGGCGATAAACCCTCAATCACATCCACGTCGGGTTTTTCCATCAACTGCAGAAATTGGCGCGCATAGGCCGAGAGCGATTCAACATAGCGCCGCTGTCCTTCGGCATAGAGCGTATCAAAGGCTAAAGAGCTTTTTCCAGAACCGGATAAGCCGGTCAACACCACCAGCTTTTCGCGGGGGATATCCAGATTGATATTTTTAAGGTTATGGGTTCGGGCCCCACGGATTTTGATTTCGTTATTCATGATTTTTCAGCGTAACTTGTTAATATAGCCTTTTCCCATGAACTCTTCCGAACTACGCTCAACCCTTGCCCTTGCCGGTATCTTTGGCTTGCGGATGCTGGGACTTTTCTTGCTGTTACCCGTTTTCTCTTTGCATGCCAAGGATTTACCGGGGGGAGAAAATGCCTTATGGGTCGGTTTGGCCCTCGGAATTTTTAATATTGTTCAGGCCTTTTTCCATATTCCCTTGGGGATTCTTTCGGATCGGGTCGGTCGTAAGCCGGTCGTTTTATGGGGATTGAGCTTATTCATTGCTGGCGCATTGATTGCCGCCAGTCGTGATGATTTGTTGTGGATAGCCATTGGGCGAGGGCTCATGGGAGCAGGAGCAATCTCTGCTGCTGTGTCCGCTTGGGTGGCGGATTTAACGCGCGAGCAAGTGAGAACCGCGGCAATGGCGATTGTGGGAGGGAGCATTGGCATCTCCTTCGCCCTTTCTTTAGTAATTGCCACCCCGATTTATCGAGCCATTGGTCTCGATGGTATGTTTTTATTATTAGCGCTGTTGGGCTTGATTGGCTTTTTGGTTGCCTGGCTCTTGGTACCAAGTCCTCCAAAGCAAATTCGTGGAGAGCATCAGCCGCTGATGCAAATTTTTCTAAGACCTGAATTATTCCGACTGAATGTGGGAGTGTTTGTTCTCAATGCTACTCAAGTAGCTATGTTCTTGGTTGTGCCGCGATTGCTCGTGGATGTAGGCATGCCATTAGATGACCATTGGAAAATTTACTTTCCAGTGGTTGTTGTTTCATTCTTTTTGATGTTGCCAGGGATTATTTATGGAGAAAAGAAAAAGAAATTACGGCTTGTATTGCTAACAGCTGTTGTCATCCTATTGATTGCACAAATCATCTTCTTGCAAGCCCATTCCATAACAGCCATTGTCAGTGCTCTATTGATTTACTTTGTCGGATTTAATTTACTCGAAGCCTTGCAACCCTCGATGGTATCGCGTTGGGCCAAGGATGAAAAAGGAGCGGCATTGGGCATCTATAACACGACTCAGTCTGTCGGATTATTTACCGGCGCAGCACTCGGTGGACTCATGATGCAGCTTTTTGGAAACCTTTCGGTATTTATTGGCGGCGCCGTTTTAATTATTGCCTGGCTTATAATTGCCTGGCCAATGCGTGATATTCCATCGTCGCAAACCGCAAAGTAGCTTTAGCCACACTTTTTATTTAATTTTCTTCGGGAGACAAAATGGCTTCAGTCAATAAAGTCATCATCGTTGGTAATGTTGGGCGTGACCCAGAAACACGGTATATGCCCAGCGGTGACGCTGTCACCAATATTTCAGTAGCCACCTCAGATCGCTATAAAGATAAGCAAACAGGTGAGATGAAAGAAAACACCGAATGGCATCGTATTGCCTTTTTCGGTAAGTTAGCTGAAATTGCTGGTCAATATCTCAAAAAAGGTTCACAGGTGTATGTCGAGGGCCGTTTGCGGACTCGAAAGTGGACGGATCAAAGTGGACAAGAAAAGTATTCCACCGAGATCATTGCTGACAGCATGCAAATGCTGGGTGCACGAATGGCTGGTTCCGGAGAGGAATCGTCAGGCGGTCGTTCTAAGCCTGCGGAGAGCTCATCGAGTCCAAGCGCCAATGCACTCGATGCAATGGATGACGATATTCCGTTCTAGTATTACTGCCTGGCGTGACGAATATTGTTGGGCCAGGCAGCATTGAAATCCGCCCGAAACGGATTAATGTCTAAACCACCCCGCCGGGTGTAGCGCGCATAAACGGAGAGTTTTTCTGGTTGGCAGCGTCTCTTAATATCGCAAAATATTTTTTCAACGCAGTGTTCGTGAAATTCACCAAGCTGACGAAAGCCAATCAGGTAGCGTAATAGCCCTTCCTCATCGATAGGCCGACCCTGGTAATAAATTTGCACACTGGCCCAATCGGGTTGACCGGTAACCGGGCAATTGGATTTGAGTAAATGCGAGACCAGAGTTTGTGTGATAGGAGCTGAGTTTTGATCTGCACTTAGAAGCAGCGGATCAGCAATCTGTGTTTGATTGACTTCAATATCAAGGCGATCGAGAAGTTGACCAGCTAGTTCTTGTATTACCGGATATTTTTTTTGATCTTGTATTGCGGATGGATCAAGCAACTTGATTTGCAATGCACTACCGAGGGCTGAAGCTAAATCACGGCTTAAGCACTCGCGCACTGCATCACTATTTTCAAAGCGATGTTGATTAAGGCTATTGAGATAGAGCTTGAATGACTTTGACTCAATCATGCATGGCGACTCTGCAGGAATTACAAATTCAGCTAACGCAATTTGTGGTTTACCTTTGGGGTTTAGCCAGCTCAACTCAAATGCATTCCAAAGGTCAATTCCTAAAAACGGTAGAGGTGAGCCATCTTCAATACCCAGTTTTTTGCGATTCTCAGCACGAGGGATGGGAAAGAGCAAACCTGGGTCATATTGATTGGGGTAAGCGCTTTGCTGACCGAGAACAAATTCAGACATGGAAAAATTTAGGTTTTGGACCGGTTGGTATTGCTAACTCCAGAGATTACATGCCCTGTTGGGGCGACACTGGAGGCGGCATTGCAATGACCCGTTTGATCATCAAAGAAAAAGTCGGGCTCGAACTCCTTTAGAAACTCGCGCTTGGATAAGCCTCCAAGAAACATCGCCTCATCCACATCAATTCCCCAGTTCATCAAAGTGCGAATGGCACGCTCATGAGCTGGTGCCGAGCGAGCTGTTACTAAAGCAGTGCGGATGCGCATTTCATTTTTAGGTTCAGCATCGGTTTGCAGTTGGTGAAGGGCTGCAAGCAAGGGCTTAAAGGGGCCTGGCGGCAATGGAATGGCAGCACGTTGACTCTCATGATCAACAAACGCCTTTAGGCCTTGATCCTGAAAAACTTGTTCGGCCTCATCTGAAAATAAAACAGCATCTCCGTCAAAGGCAATGCGGATTTCATTGGGATTATTTTCAGCCATTTTGGTTGATTCTGGGTAGACGCGCGCAGCCGGAAAACCGGCGTCAAGCGTGGCGCGTACATCTTCTTCGTTTGCTGATAAGAAAAGGTTGGCTTGTAGCGATTTTAAGTAGTGATACGGCGGCCTACCGCGGGTAAAGACACCGCGTTCAATGCTAAGACCATGGTGTTTGGCAGAACGAAATACGCGCAAACCACTGACCGGATCATTACGTGACAGAATCACAACTTCGACGCGTGGCTGATCTTGATTAAAGCGCAGTAATTTTTTAACGAGAGGAAAAGCAACACCCACTTGGGCTGGAATCGCTAGGCGTTCTAGCTGCAATTTCATATAGGCACTGTCATCACTCTCTTCAAACAGGCGGTTTTCCTCTTCAAAATCAAAGAGCGCTCTCGATGAAATGGCAACGACTAGTTTTCCAGCGAGGGTATAGGACATCTTATTTTAGGAATAGGCGGTACGCAGGATTCTTGCTTTCATCCCAATGAGGATAGCCTAAAGTCGTCAAAAATTGTTTAAAGGCTGGCTGTTCGTTCTTCGGTACCTGAATACCCAATAAGATTTGTCCATAATCAGCCCCGTGATTGCGGTAGTGAAACAAACTGATATTCCAATTCGGGGCTAGGCTATCCAGAAAGCGCATCAGCGCACCTGGGCGTTCTGGAAACTCAAAACGATAGAGTAGTTCGTCTTTGGCCAAAGCAGAACTACCCCCAACCATGTGCCGTAGATGGGTTTTGGCCAACTCATCATGGCTTAGATCAATAGTTGCAAAGCCGGCTTTACGAAAGGCGCTGGCAATGGTTTTGTTATCACCTGCACGTTGGGTTCCGATGCCAACAAAAATATGCGCTTGATCGGCATGAGCGATGCGATAGTTAAATTCAGTAACGTTGCGTTTACCAAGCATTTTGCAAAAGGCTCTGAATGAGCCTCGCTCTTCGGGAATGGTGACCGCAAAGATCGCCTCACGAAATTCACCCACATCGGCACGCTCAGCCACAAATCGTAGACGACTGAAATTCATATTGGCACCACACGCAATGGCCACCAGGGTTTTCTTTTTGAGGTGATGCTTCTCAACGTATTTCTTTAAACCTGCAATGGCGAGTGCGCCTGCGGGCTCCAAAATACTGCGCGTGTCGGTAAAAACATCATTGATCGCAGCACAGATTTCATCGGTATCGACTAAGACAATGTCGTCAACCACCTGTTGGCAGACCTTAAAGGTTTCCTTGCCCACCTGCTTGACCGCGGTGCCATCTGAGAACAAACCAACTTCCTTCAGTTCAATGCGCTTACCCAGTTGCAAAGACTGTTTCATGGCATCTGAGTCGACCGTTTGCACGCCAATCACTTTGATCTTGGGTCTCACTGATTTGATATAGGCGCCGATTCCAGAGATCAGTCCCCCTCCGCCAATTGCCACAAAAATGGCATCAATTGGATCAGGGTGTTGATCGAGGATTTCTTTAGCAATCGTGCCTTGACCAGCAATCACGTCTGGATCATCAAAAGGGTGGATAAAGGTATACCCCTTCTTTTTTTGAAGCAGTTGAGCTTCTTGATAGGCATCGCTGTAAGAATCGCCGGTTAAGACCAGCTCCACCCACTTGCCACCATGAGCCTTCACTGCATCAATTTTGACCTGAGGGGTGGTGATTGGCATCACAATCACCGCCTTGCATTTGAGTTTGGCAGCGGATAGTGCAACCCCTTGCGCATGATTGCCAGCAGAGGCTGCAATCACTCCCTTTTTAAGAGCCGCCGGGCTCAATCCGGCCATTTTGTTATATGCACCACGCAACTTAAATGAGAAGACCGGTTGACTGTCTTCCCGCTTTAAAAGAATCGTGTTTTGGAAGCGGGTGCTTAGCTCCCGGGCCTTTTCTAACTCTGTTATTCGTGCAAGGTCGTAGACCTTAGCGTTGTTAATTCGGTTTAAATAATCATTTTTCATCACGAAAGCGTACCATGCTTGGTACATAAGTCCTTAAATTAATTCAGTATTGTGCCAAATTGATTGGCAACGGGAATGATCAAGCTCATCTAAAATAGAGCTTTAATCGACTGGCCACCATGAACGCACCTATCTCCTTAGATAGCTTGTCTGAGATCGATACGCAATCCCATCGTCTTCGTGAGATTCCGTATAACTACACCTCATTTTCCGATCGGGAGATCGTTATTCGTCTTTTGGGGGTCAAGGCTTGGGAAATTTTGGAGCAGTTACGGAGTGTGCGACGCACAGGCCGCTCTGCCAGGATGCTATTTGAGGTGCTTGGCGATATTTGGGTTGTCGAGCGCAATCCTTACTTGCAAGATGATTTACTAGATAACCCCAAACGTCGCGAAGCACTCATTCAAGCCTTGTGGCATCGTTTGGGTGAAGTTGAAAAAAGGATCTCGGGAGATTTTGCTGAGCAGGTCAACGATTTACTATCAGCCGCTCGCATTGCAGTGAAATCCTTTGCGAATAACTTTCAAACCGTTTCGCAATTGCGCAAGCAGGCCAAGAGAGTATTTAGCAAATTTACGCATGTCGACAATATCGCATTTGACGGAATGTCGCGCGTTGCGCACGTGACCGATGCAACCGATTGGCGAATTGAGTATCCATTTGTTGTTCTCAAGCCAGACACCGAAGCAGAAATCCCGAACTTGGTCAGAGCTTGCATTGAGTTGGGACTCACCATTGTTCCGCGCGGCGGCGGCACGGGTTATACCGGTGGCGCAATTCCAATGGTGGCAATGTCGGCAGTGATTAATACGGAGAAGTTAATTGATCTTGGAGCGGTCGTACATTCTGTATTGCCTGGCCTAAGTGCTCCGGTGCCCACGATTTTCTCTGGGGCGGGTGTTGTGACCCGTCGTGTAGCGGATGCTGCAGAAAAACAAGGACTCGTTTTTGCTGTCGATCCAACTTCGGCCGATGCTAGTTGCATTGGCGGAAACATTGCCATGAACGCAGGCGGCAAGAAAGCCGTTTTGTGGGGAACCGCACTGGATAACCTGGCCAGTTGGCGCATGGTCGATCCTGATGGAAATTGGTTAGACATTGAGCGGCTTGACCACAATCTTGGCAAGATTCATGATCAAGGTATTGCCCGGTTTCGTTTGATCTGGTCGGATGGTAAGGCGGCACCTCAAGCCAAGGTTTTACGTTCTGAGGTTTTAGAAATCGAGGGCGCTAAATTTAGGAAAGCAGGTTTAGGTAAGGATGTAACAGATAAATTTTTATCCGGCTTACCGGGAATTCAAAAAGAAGGTTGCGATGGTCTGATTACGAGTGCCACCTGGATTTTGCATCGCATGCCAAAACATATGCGCACTGTTTGTTTGGAGTTTTTCGGCCAAGCACGTGAAGCCATTCCCAGTATTGTTGAGATCAAAGCGTATTTGGATGATTTAAGTAAAAAGGGTGGACCCCTTTTAGCTGGACTAGAGCACCTCGATGACCGCTATTTAAAAGCGGTGGGGTATTCCACAAAATCCAAACGCAACGGTTTGCCCAAGATGGTGCTCATCGGTGATATCGCTGGTGAGGATGAGGAGGCGGTTGCTGCCGCGACTAGCGAAGTAGTGCGTATGGCTAATCGGCGTGTGGGCGAAGGCTTTGTGGCAGTGAGCGCTGAGGCGCGTAAGAAGTTTTGGTTAGATCGAGCAAGAACTGCTGCGATTGCAAAGCATACCAATGCGTTCAAGATTAACGAGGATGTGGTGATTCCGCTCGAGCGAATGGGCGAGTACACCGACGGAATTGATCAAATCAACATCGAGCTATCGCTTAAAAATAAAATTCAGTTACTCGATGCCCTCGAGCAATATATCAATCAAGCGACGCTCCCGATTCGTGCGAATGAGGAAATTGAGGATATTTCACGAGCGGAAATGGTGGGCGATCGCGTCATTCAGGCCCAGGCACTCCTGAGTGAAGTAAGGATCCTTTGGACGGAGTGGTTGGAGAAAATTGATCAGTTTTTCCCACAGTTACAAGATGGAACCCTGCGCGCCTCTTGGAAGAGGGAGTTGCTAGCTCCGCTGCAAGTCATCTTTGGCGGTTCCACGTTTGATTTGGTACTGAAAGAAATTAAATCAATTCATCAGAAGATATTGCGTAAACGCGTATTCGTTGCCTTACATATGCACGCCGGGGATGGCAATGTTCACACCAATATTCCAGTGAATTCGGACGATTATGAGATGTTGCAAGATGCGCATCGTGCGGTTGATCGCATTATGGTTTTAGCGCGCTCCTTAGATGGTGTGATTTCGGGTGAGCATGGCATTGGTATTACAAAATTAGAGTACCTCACCGATGAGGAGCTAAGGGAATTTCGTTCCTATAAAAATCGAGTGGATCCAAACGGTCACTTTAATAAGGGCAAGCTGATGCCTAATGCCAATTTGCAAATGGCATACACCCCAAGCTTTGGACTCATGGGTCACGAATCGATCATCATGCAACAAAGCGATATCGGAGCAATTGCCGATAGCGTAAAAGATTGTTTGCGGTGCGGAAAGTGCAAGCCAGTCTGTGCAACTCATGTTCCTCGGGCAAATTTGTTATATAGCCCCAGAGACAAAATTCTTGCCACCTCATTGCTAATCGAAGCATTTTTATATGAAGAGCAAACCCGCCGCGGGGTATCGATTCGGCATTGGGAAATGTTTGATGATGTTGCTGCGCACTGTACGGTTTGTCATAAGTGCCATACGCCCTGCCCCGTCAAAATCGATTTTGGTGATGTCACCATGAACATGCGCAATCTATTGCGCAAGATGGGGCAGCGCCGCTTTAACCCGGGTACTAGTGCCTCGATGCTGTTTCTCAATGCAACCAATCCAGAAACTATCCGGATGAGTCGCAAAGTGATGATTGAGTGGGGTTATGGCTTACAGCGATTTGCCCATCAGTTACTCAAAAAATGGGCTGTTAAACAGACGCAATCCCCACCCGCGACGGTTGGTAAGCCTGCTTTGAAAGAGCAGGTCATTTATTTTGTGAATAAGAAGATGCCCGGCAACTTACCCAAAAAGACCGCCCGCGCACTTTTGGATATTGAGAATGCAGACTACGTGCCGATCATTCGTAATCCTTTAGAGACGAGCGTTGATTCGGAAGCTGTTTTCTATTTCCCAGGATGCGGCTCGGAACGACTATTTTCACAAGTGGGACTGGCGACCCAGGCAATGCTTTGGCATGCTGGTGTGCAAACGGTACTACCCCCCGGATATTTATGCTGCGGTTATCCGCAAAAGGGAAATGGCGACTTTGATAAAGCTGAGAAGATGATTACGGATAACCGGGTGTTGTTTCATCGGGTTGCCAATACCTTGAACTATCTCGATATCAAAACGGTCGTGGTTTCCTGTGGCACTTGTTACGATCAACTAGCGGGCTATCAGTTTGATCAAATCTTCCCAGGTTGTCGAATCATTGATATTCATGAGTACTTGCTCGAGAAAGGGCTCAAACTTGAGGGTGTTGAGGGAGTTCGATACATGTACCACGATCCATGCCACACCCCTATGAAGCTTCAGGATCCGTTGAAGACAGTCAATGAGCTCATTGGACTTGAGGATGGCACAGCGATTGTGAAGAACGAGCGTTGCTGTGGTGAGTCCGGTACGCTGGCGATTACTCGACCAGATATTTCAACTCAAGTGCGTTATCGCAAGCAAATTGAAATGGAAAAGGGTGCGACCGATTTAAGAAAAGACTTTACGGGTGAGGTTAAAGTATTAACTAGTTGCCCATCCTGTTTACAAGGTTTATCGCGTTTTGATAGCGATAGCGATACCAAAGCAGATTACATTGTGGTTGAAATGGCCAAGCATTTGTTGGGTGACAATTGGCTTGAAAGCTACGTAAGCAAGGCCAACCAAGGCGGAATTGAAAGGGTATTGGTGTAATGATTCCAAGCAATTTAATCGTGCATGAGAACTCAAAGGTTCTCGAGCTTCAATACGAGCAAGGCAAGAGCTATCGTTTGCCTTTTGAGTTTTTACGTGTCTACTCACCCTCAGCTGAAGTGCGTGGTCATGGACCGGGGCAAGAGGTCTTGCAAACCGGCAAGCGAGACGTTGCTATCGTAAACATTGAGCCAGTTGGTCATTACGCAATTAAGCCAACCTTTTCAGATGGTCATGACTCAGGTCTTTATTCATGGGACTATTTGTATGAGTTATGTGAAAACCAAGAGTCTTTGTGGAATGAGTATCTTGAACGCTGCAAACTCGCCGGTGTTGATCGTGATGCTGCCATGGTAAATAAATCCCATGGTTGTGGGCACTAGATATGTCAAAAACCCATTTTGGATATCAAAGCGTTGATGAATCTCAAAAGGCCGAGAAAGTTGCCGAGGTCTTTCATTCAGTAGCGGCGAAGTACGACATCATGAATGATCTGATGTCAGCCGGTTTGCATCGGCTCTGGAAAAAATTTACCTTAGCCCAAGCGAACGTTAAGCCCGGCGACCGGGTGCTTGATATTGCCGGTGGAACTGGTGACCTCGCTTACGCCTTTGCGCAGTCCGCGCAGTGGGGCATTCATCCCGAGGCTGAGGTCTGGTTAAGCGATATCAACGCATCCATGCTATCGGTAGGTCGAGATCGACTTTTGGATCGCGGTCTTGCAATCCCATGCATTCAGTTTGATGCTGAACAGATCCCCTTCCCAAATCACTATTTTGATGTGGTGAGCGTTGCATTTGGTCTGCGGAATATGACGCATAAAGAACTCGCCTTGGCAGAAATGGCGAGGGTGATTCGACCTGGGGGTAAGGTTCTGATTTTGGAGTTTTCCAAGCCAGACCCACTAATAGCCCCAATGTATGACCTGTATTCCTTTAAGGTATTGCCATGGCTCGGTGATAAGGTGGCCAAAGATGCCGCTAGCTACCAATACTTAGCAGAATCGATTCGGATGCATCCAGACGCACAAACCCTCAAAGTCATGATGGAGGCGGCCGGATTTGATGAGGTCCATACCCATAGGATGACTGGGGGTATCGTTGCTTTGCATCTTGGTATTAAATATTAGTTATTCACTGTAAAGTAGTGCTTACAGATCGCAGACAGGAGACTGATTCAATGAAAAGTACTTATTTAAAAGCCAGTGTTTTTGCACTGTCCTTTGCATTCCTATCGGTTGGGCATGTTGCTGTTGTTGATGCAAAGCGTTTGGGTGGTGGATCGAGTATCGGCCGCTCAGCCAACGCACCTAAGCAAAAACAAGCACAACCTCCGGCCCAGCAAAAACCAGCACAGCAAGCTCAACAACCTGCTGCGGCACCTGCTCAAGCTGCTGCCCCAGCCGCTGCAGCGAAGCGTTCTGGCTTAGGTGGGATGTTGGGCGGTCTTGCGGCAGGTCTTGGAATTGCTTACCTACTTTCGCATTTTGGTTTAGGTGAAGCTGCTGCTTCATTTTTGACAGGACTCTTATTGGCCGTCTTAGTTGGTTTTGCATTGCTATTCGTATTGCGTCGCTTCATGCCAGCCAGTGCCAAAAATATGCCAAGCCCAGTGCCTGCCTCTAATGGAATGCAAAGAAGCGCAAGGCAAGAACCCGCATTTACGCCTAGTCATCCAGTGAATACTGGATTTGGATCACCAATTCCAATGCTTGATGAGGCTCCTGCTTATCAACTGCCTGAAGGCTTTGATCAAATTGCATTTTTGGCTAATGCAAAACACTACTTCACGCGTTTGCAAAAGGCTTGGGATGCTGGCGACCTTGAGGCATTGCGTGAATTTACAACCCCCGAAATGTTTGCCAGCTTGCAACGCGATCTGCAGGGCCGCGCTGAAGGTACAAATCATACCGATGTGGTTACGCTAAACGCTGAACTCTTGGGCGTTGAGACCGATGCGAATACCTACCTGTGTAGCGTTGAGTTCACAGGCATGATTCGGGAGCAGGCAGATGGACCCGCTGAACCATTTAGGGAAGTTTGGAATCTATCCAAGCCTGTCAACGGCCCCGGAGGCTGGGTTCTAGCTGGTATTCAGCAATTGGTTTAAGCTTAAACCTTTCCCCCACCGGAAAACCCGCCTTGTGCGGGTTTTTTACACTATGAACCTGCGTTTTGATTTGCCAAAAACGGCCTTGGTGCGCGCCATAAATCATGTCCTTGAGCGTGAGGAATGGGCTTTGCGTGATTTGAGTAATCATCAAGGGCGGGTGATCGAGTTGATTTTGCCAATTGGCTCGATGCAATGGCAAATTCAAGATAATTCCTTCATTGCTCTTTTGTCTGAGGTGCATCCGCATCCTGATTTGGTTTTAGAAGTCGATGCTAATAGCTTTTTAGCGCTTAGTGCCCCTCAAGGGACCATCAAAGACCGGGCGATGAGAGCCGTCAAAATAACGGGTGATGCCCAATTGGCTCAATTGATCGCTAAGCTATCAAACCAATTGCGTTGGGAGTATGAAGAGGATTTAGCCAAAATGATTGGTGATGCACCTGCGCATTTTATTTGTAAACAAGCCAAGCGTTTTGCTCAAGCGACAGAGAAAGCAATTCTTGATTTGCAAGGAAATATGGTCGAGTACCTAAGTGAGGAAAAAAAAGTCTTATTACATCAACGCGATTTTGTTTCTCATAAAATGCAGATTCAGGCAGTTCGTGATGCGGTTGAGCGCCTTGAAAAACGAATTTCCTTTTTACAAAAAAGTCGGGATTAATTGTGAGTCGTATTGTTCGCCTAAGCATCATTTTCTATACGGCTTGGCGCTTTAATTTATTTGGGCTGATTCGCGATAATTTGAGACCCGGTGTGCGCCGGTTCTTTCTTGAACTGATTGCATCAACCTCCCCAAGTCAGCTACCTCGTGGCGAGCGGATTCGCTTAGCGCTTGAGGCGCTTGGCCCAATTTTTGTCAAATTTGGTCAGGTCCTATCGACCCGCAGGGATTTATTGCCCGATGATGTGTCTAATGAACTTGCAAAGCTGCAAGATCGCGTCCCACCTTTTTCTAATGAGCAATCCAAAGCAATTATTGAAAAAGCGTTGGGGCACCCGATCGAGGTGATTTTTTCATCGTTTGATGCAACACCCGTGGCGAGCGCATCGGTGGCACAGGTTCATTTTGGAGTCTTGCGGGGCAACGAGACACATCCCGAGTGGGCCAATAAAGAGATCGCCATCAAAGTATTACGCCCTGGCATTTTGCCGGTGATTGAGAGCGACTTGGCTTTAATGCATGACTTGGCACGTATTGTCGAGAAAGTCTCTGAAGATGGTCGACGACTCAAGCCACGAGAGGTGGTTGCTGAATTTGATACTTATTTGCACGATGAACTTGATCTGATGCGCGAAGCGGCGAATGCGAGCCAATTGCGCCGCAATTTTGCAGACTCCGACAAACTCATGATTCCTGAAATGATTTGGGATCTATGCCACACCAATGTGATTGTGATGGAGCGGATGTATGGTGTTTCGATTGGGAAAACGCATGAGCTGCGCGCCGCAGGAGTTGATTTTAAGAAACTTGCTATTGATGGCGTTGAGATCTTTTTTACTCAAGTATTTGAGTATGGCTTCTTCCATGCGGACATGCACCCAGGAAATATCTTAGTCAGTTTGGACTCCAACACCTTCGGCCGATATATTTCTCTCGACTTTGGGATTGTTGGAAATTTGAGCGAGTTTGATAAGAATTATTTGGCTCAGAATTTCTTGGCATTCTTTAATCGTGATTACCGGCGCGTTGCCGAGTTACACATTGAATCCGGTTGGGTTCCCGCCAATACCCGTTTAGAAGAGTTGGAGGGGGCGGTTCGCACCGTTTGCGAACCCTATTTTGATCGACCGCTCAAAGATATTTCCTTGGGTATTGTGTTGATGCGACTCTTTCAAACATCACGTCGCTTTAAGGTTGAAATTCAGCCGCAACTCACTTTATTGCAAAAGACCCTCTTGAATGTGGAGGGCTTAGGTCGTCAATTGGATCCTGACCTCGATCTTTGGAAAACAGCTAAACCTATTTTGGAGCGTTGGGTTAGTCAGCAGCTTGGTTTGAGAGGTCTGATTGATGGACTAAAGAAAGAGGCGCCCAACTGGGCAAAGATATTGCCGACCCTGCCACGTCTCATTGCTGAAAACCTAGAACAGGTTCATCGTAAAGAGCAGCGGCCGGAGTTTGATTTGCTAAAACAGCTGTTAATCGATGAGCGACGCAAACGGCGCCAATGGCTTGGAGTCGCTTTATTCCTCAGTGGATTCTTGGTGGGCGCTCTTTTGGTTTTGGTCCGAATCCATTCGATTTAGGTCTAATTCGCCTGAATTGGCCTTAACTCGCTAAAATAGCGGGTTAGGCACAAATTCTCATGAAAAAATACTTTATTGCTGGCATTTTGGTTTGGATACCGATGGCGGTCACGATTTGGGTGATCACCTGGGGGCTGGGTGTCATCGATCAAATTTTCGGCTGGGTAATGTCGGCCATCATTACGGTTTCGCCTGGTCAGTTCTCTGGGGAGCTGCGGCATTTCCGTGAAATCCCAGGACTTGGGATTCTGATCGTGTTGGCGGTGATTGGATTTACGGGCTTTCTCGCTATTAATTTTGCAGGCCAGTGGTGGCTCAAGCTTTGGGACCGAACCGTGACCCGCATCCCAATCGTGCGCTCCATTTATTCGAGTGTGAAACAGGTTTCCTCCACATTATTTTCTGGAAACAACCAAGCATTTCGCAAAGCCCTGTTGATTCGTTATCCGCATCTTGAGTCATGGGTAATTGCTTTTCAAACGGGCACTGCAGCGCCTGAAGTGAACAATAAGTTGGGCGGTGAATATGTCAATGTATTTTTGCCCACCACACCGAATCCAACCTCTGGTTTTTTTATGATTGTGCCGCGCGCCAATGTGATCGAGCTGGATATGAGCGTTCAAGAAGCGCTTAAGCATATTGTGTCGATGGGTTCGGTGGCACCTCGAATCGCTCAACCCAAGACCCCCAATCAACCTCATTAGGAATACATATGTCGATGCGCAGTCATACCTGTGGTCAGGTTACTGATTCTTTAATTGGTCAAGAAATTACTCTCGCTGGCTGGGTCAATCGCCGGCGCGATCATGGCGGTGTCATTTTTATTGACCTACGTGATCGAGAGGGTTTTGTGCAAGTGGTTTGTGACCCAGACCGCCCCGATATGTTTAAACAGGCCGAAGAGGTTCGTAACGAATACTGTATTCAAATTAAAGGCTTGGTTCGCGCAAGACCCGCTGGAACCGAGAACCCAGACTTAGTGAGCGGTAAGGTTGAGGTTCTGTGCCACGACCTGCATGTATTAAATGCATCGGTAACCCCACCATTTCAGCTTGATGATGACAACCTCTCTGAAACGACGCGCTTGACCCATCGGGTCTTGGATTTACGTCGTCCGCAAATGCAAAAGAATTTGCGTTTGCGTTATCAGGTTGCTATGGAAACAAGACGTTATTTAGATGCAGCCGGATTTATTGACATTGAAACGCCAATGCTCACCAAAAGTACTCCAGAGGGAGCGCGCGATTATCTGGTGCCGTCACGCGTCCACGACGGTCAATTCTTTGCTTTGCCCCAATCGCCCCAATTATTTAAGCAATTATTAATGGTGGCTGGCTTTGATCGCTATTACCAAATTACAAAATGCTTTCGTGATGAAGATTTGCGCGCTGATCGCCAACCTGAATTTACGCAAATTGATTGTGAAACCGCATTCTTAGATGAGCTTGAGATCCGCTCTCTCTTTGAAAATATGATGCGACATATTTTCAAAACCGTGATGAAGGTGGAGCTGCCCAATCCATTCCCAATCATGCCGTATTCAGAAGGGATGGCGCGCTATGGTTCCGATAAACCCGATTTACGGGTTGCGATGGAATTTACCGAGTTAACCGACCTGATGCGTGATGTGGATTTCAAAGTATTTTCGGGACCCGCCAATCAAGAAGGTGGTCGGGTTGTGGCCTTATGTGTTCCTGGTGGAGCGGAAATCAGCCGTAGCGAAATCGATGATTACACGCAATTTGTAGCCATCTATGGCGCTAAGGGCTTGGCATGGATTAAGGTCAATTCAGTTGCAGAGGGACGCAATGGATTGCAGTCGCCGATTGTAAAAAATCTACACGATGCTGCAATTGCCGGAATATTAGAGAGAACCAAAGCAAAAGATGGCGACCTGATTTTCTTTGGTGCGGATAAAACCAAGGTCGTGAATGATGCGATTGGAAATCTCCGCCTGCGGATCGGTCATTCGGATTGGGGTAAGAAACACGGTCTCTTTACGGAAGGCTGGAAGCCATTATGGGTGGTTGATTTCCCCATGTTTGATTACGATGAAGATGATGCCCGTTGGGTTGCCTGTCATCATCCCTTCACCAGCCCCAAAGATGAACATCTGAAGCTGTTGGAAACCGATCCCGGCAAATGCCTGGCAAAAGCCTATGACATGGTATTGAATGGTAGCGAGATCGGTGGGGGATCGGTACGTATTCATCAAGAGGCTGTCCAAAGTCAGGTGTTTCGTGCCCTGAAGATTGGTCCGGACGAAGCAAAAGCAAAATTTGGTTTCTTATTGGATGCTTTGCAATACGGCGCTCCTCCCCACGGAGGAATTGCATTTGGATTGGATCGTATTGTGACCATGATGACGGGGGCGGAATCAATCCGCGATGTGATTGCCTTCCCCAAGACTCAGCGCGCACAATGCTTGTTAACGCAAGCCCCAAGTCCTGTCGATGAGCGTCAATTGCGTGAACTGCATATCCGCTTACGCAATACCAATCCGGTGGGTTGATTTGAAAATCCCGATTTCAGTTTTAGTCCTTATTCATAACAGAAATCGGGAAGTTCTCTTACTCGAGCGAGCAGATCGGCCAGGATTTTGGCAATCGGTCACTGGTAGTCTTAATTTTATCGATGAGCCACTCGAAAGCACTGCAATTCGAGAGGTGGCCGAAGAGACAGGTATCGACGTCCAAGCCTTGCCTTTAGGCTCCCTACAAAATCTTCATCGCGCTGTGCAGTATGAGATTTATCCAGGGTGGCGTCATCGCTACCCCCCGGGGGTAGAGCGCAATACCGAGTACTGGTTTGCTCTGGAGGTTCCCACAAATACTGCGATTCGGTTAGCGCCTCGGGAGCATCTACAGTATGTTTGGTTGCCGTATCAAGAGGCTGCACAAAAGTGTTTTTCTCATACCAATCGGGATGCCATTTTGCAGTTCTATAGCGATCCCTCTAAGCTGGCATCATGAGAGGCGCTCAGAACCGGCCATCGGGTGGTATGTTGCCAATCAAGCGAGCCGCAAATCGTTCGGATTGGCAAGTCATTAAAGATCTTTTGCCGTATCTATTTGAGCATCGCTTTCGAGTTCTCTTTGCCATGTTGTGCTTAGTGGCAGCCAAATTTGCTAACTTGGGCGTCCCGATTGTTTTAAAGGACCTGATTGATGCCATGAACATCAAACCCGGTTCTTTGCAAAGTTATTTAATCGTTCCTGCTGGCCTGATTGTGGGATACGGTGCCTTACGCTTACTTGCTTCGTTGTTTTCAGAGTTACGCGAATTACTTTTTGCAAAAGTGACTCAAAGTGCTGTGCGCAAGATTGCGTTACAAGTATTTGAGCATTTGCATGCCTTGAGTTTGCAGTTTCATTTGGGCCGCCAGACTGGCGGAGTGAGTCGCGATATTGAACGTGGCACACGCGGCATTCAAACTCTGGTTTCATTCTCGCTCTACAGTATTTTGCCAACCATGATTGAATTCGCCTTGGTGTTGGCATATTTCGCCTACAACTACGATATTTGGTTTGCGATCATTACCTTTGTTGCATTAGTCATCTATATTTTTTATACGATCAAGGTAACTGAATGGCGTACCTATTATCGGCGAACGATGAATGAAATGGACTCAAAAGCCAATCAAAGAGCGATTGACTCCTTAATTAATTTTGAAACCGTGAAGTATTTTGGAAATGAACATTTTGAATCACGTCGCTACGATGAAAATCTCAAGCATTATCAGTCTGCTGCGATCCTCTCTCAACAATCCTTAGCTATTCTCAATCTAGGTCAGCAGGCGATTATTGCGATTGGCTTAGTTTTAATCCTATGGCGAGCCACTCAGGGTGTAGTCGATGGATCGATGACCTTGGGTGACTTAGTCCTAGTGAATACGCTGATGATTCAGTTATATATCCCCTTAAATTTCTTGGGGGTGATTTATCGTGAAATGAAGCAGTCGATCACCGATATGGATCATATGTTCATGCTTTTGAATGAAGACCAAGAAATTAAAGACTCTAAAGATGCCAAGCCTTTACTTATCCGGGATTTTGCTAAGGGTCCCGAGGTTCGGTTTGAGCATGTCTACTTTTCGTATAACGAGAAGCGTGAGATTTTGAAGGATCTGAGTTTTACGATTCCAGCCGGGACGATTACTGCGGTGGTTGGGCAAAGTGGGGCTGGTAAAAGTACTTTAGCAAGACTGCTCTTTCGCTTCTACGATGTGCAGTCAGGCGCGATCCTATTGGATGGCCAAAATATTCAAGATGTGGAGCAAGCCAGCCTGCGAAAAGTGATTGGCATTGTTCCTCAAGACACCGTCTTGTTCAATGACACAATTGCCTACAACATTGCCTATGGAAGTCCACAAGCAAGTCGTGAGGCAATTGTGGAAGCGGCACGTGCCGCACAGATGAGCCAGTTTATTGAACACCTGCCAGAGGGGTACGACACCCCTGTGGGTGAGCGCGGTCTCAAGCTCTCCGGTGGTGAGAAGCAACGGGTTGCGATCGCTCGCACACTCTTAAAGAAGCCCGCCTTATTGATTTTTGATGAAGCGACTTCGGCGCTCGATTCAAAGACCGAGCGCGCCTTTCAGGAAGAATTGTTCAATTTGGCAAAAAATCGGACCACATTAATCATTGCTCATCGACTATCAACGGTAGTCCATGCCGACCAAATCTTAGTGATGGAGCACGGGCAAATCATTGAACGCGGCACCCATTATGAGCTTTTAGAATCCAATGGTCGCTATGCTTCCATGTGGCAGTTACAAGAAAACGCACCGATTGACCCTGATCAAGCCATTGATAATTAGGCTTAAAATGGGCAAATGCAAACAACTCAGCCCTCCTCAAGTCGTCAGCTGCATTTAGAGGGTGCTTTTGCGGCGGCACTAGCCGTTGCCGATCCTAAAAAAATCGTTCCAGAGTATCTTGCCAAAATTTTTCCGGAGGGTAAGGCTCCGCAAGGTCGCTGTCTCGTCGTTGGTGCAGGTAAAGCAAGTGCTGCGATGGCAAGTGCTCTAGAGAACTATGCTAAAACCCATTGGCCAAATACATTAATCGATGGTTTGGTGGTCACTCGTTATGGCCATGCATCACCTACGCAACAAATTAAGATCGTTGAGGCCGGTCATCCGGTACCTGATCAGGCTGGAATGGATGGTGCTGCAGAAGTATTGCGCTTGGTCAGTACCTTACAAGCCGGGGATACTTTGATTGCGCTTGTTTCTGGTGGCGGTTCGAGTTTATTAACTTTGCCGCAGCCAGGAATTACGATCGACGACATGCGCAAGACCACCGAAGCTTTACTCAATAGCGGTGCGCCGATTGAGGAAATGAATATCGTCCGCAAACATTTATCGGCCATATTGGGTGGTAATTTGGCGCGCGCTGCTCTTTCGCGCGGCGCTCAAGTCGAGGCTTTACTTATTTCAGATGTCACTGGCGATCATCCAGCGGATATCGCGAGTGGACCATGTGCAGCTGATTACTCAAGTTATGGGGATGCATTACAGATTTTCGCGAAATACCATTTGGATGAGCGCAGCATTCCGAGTTCCGTATTAACCCACTTGCAAAAGGGATTGGCGGGTGAGATCCCAGAAACCTTAAAGCAATCGGACATTGATCAACATCGCTATCCCCTGCGCAACCATGTGATTGCAACGGCACATCGCAGTCTTGAGGCTGCTGCGCAATATTGCAAAGGACTTGGATACACTGCAATTATTTTGGGAGATACGATTACCGGTGAAGCCAAAGACGTTGGTCTTGTACACGCAGGGATTGCTCGTGAGTTAGCCCACCATGCTAGTTGGGGGAAGCTCCCCGTGGCGCTGATTTCTGGTGGCGAGTGCACAGTCACTTTACCTCCTGGAACTCAAGGGCGCGGCGGTCGCTGCTCAGAGTTTCTACTTTCCTTGTTTGCTGCAACCGCTGATCTAAAAACGCTATCCGCTATCGCTGCCGATACTGATGGCATTGATGGCAGTGAAAAAAATGCAGGTGCTTGGTTTACTCCTGAAGTGCGGTTGCATGCCCAAGAGAAAGACTTGCGCGCCAGTCGCTTTCAACAATTGCATGATTGTTACGGCTTCTTTGCTGAACTGAATGCTCTAGTTCATACAGGTCCAACCTTAACCAATGTGAATGATTTTCGGATGATTTTGATCGACTGACTATGAACAGAACCCTTACCATCACGCGCCCTGACGATTGGCATTTGCATGTTCGAGATGGTGCGGTCCTCAATGATGTTTTGGCGCATACCGCAGCTCAATTTGGGCGCGCAATCATCATGCCTAATCTGAAGCCACCGGTTACCACGGTTGATCTAGCCAAAGCCTATGAGGCTCGGATTCAGGCGGCGTTAAAGCGGCTAGGAATTACCCACTTCACTCCCATCATGACCTTATATCTCACAGACAATACGTCAGCGAACGAGGTCAAAAAAGCGAGCGAGAACGGTATTATTGGATTTAAGTTATATCCCGCAGGCGCGACAACGAATAGTGATGGCGGTGTCACGGATATTAAAAAGGCATACCCTGCTCTCGAAGCGATGCAGCGTTATTCAGTCCCCTTATTGATTCATGGTGAGGTCACTGAGCAGGCGATTGATATCTTTGATCGTGAAGCGGTATTTATTGACCGCATCTTGGACCCCATTCGCAAGCATTTCCCAGAACTCCGTATCGTGTTTGAGCACATTACGACTAAGCAAGCAGCCCACTATGTGCGTGATGCGAATACCGATGGCAAGAACACTTTGGCTGCAACGATTACGGCTCACCATTTACTCATGAACCGAAATAGTTTGTTTACCGGCGGTATTCGTCCCCACCACTATTGCTTGCCTGTTCTAAAGCGCGAGGAGCATCGAGTGGCATTAGTGGAAATGGCAACCAGCGGTAACCCACGCTTCTTCTTAGGAACGGATAGCGCTCCTCATCCAAAGGGTGAAAAGGAGAGTAGTTGTGGGTGTGCGGGATGCTATACCGCGCACAATGCGCTGGGTCTCTATGCAGAGGCTTTTGATAGTGTTGGAAAACTGGATCGACTCGAGGGGTTTGCAAGTCATTATGGTGCTGACTATTACGGCTTACCTCGACATACAGAAACAATTACTCTGATTAATCAACCGCAGACTGTACCATTTGAGTACTCTATGGGCGCCTCGATCCTGGTGCCTTTGCGTGCAGGTGAAACCATCGGCTGGTCTATCGCCCAATAATTGAGCAGTACAAATTCGTTTCCTCGTTTAGACTGTCATCGCAGAGTTAACCAGGCAATCGCTGCTTTCGTAAGAAAGGAGAGGAAAGTCCGGACTCCATAGGGCAGGGTGTTGGCTAACAGCCATCCACGGTGACGTGCGGAATAGGGCCACAGAGACGAGCGTATTGAGTTACGGTGAAACGCGGCAACCTCCACTCGGAGCAATCCCAAGTAAGCAAATGTTGACATGGCCCGTCGAGTTTGCGGGTAGGGAGCTTGAGCCTGTAGGTAACTGCAGGCCTAGAGGAATGATTGCCCCTTAATGCAAATTAGGGCGACAGAATCCGGCTTATCGGTTAACTCTGCACTACTTCAAAGCTATAGGTAATTTCTGCTGTTTTGCCAAGCATTGCAGTGGCTGAGCAATACTTGTCGTGAGATAGTGCAATCGCCCGTTCCACCTTACTAGGATCTAAGTTAGAGCCCTTCACCAAAAAATGCAGATTCATTTTGGTAAATACCTTAGGATCGGATTCTGCGCGCTCGGCTTTTACAGACACTTCACAGCCGCTCACGGCTTGACGGGAGCGTTGTAGGATTAAAACCACATCAAAGGCTGTACAACCCCCGGCGCCTGCCAGTAAGAGTTCCATGGGGCGAGGCGCTAAGTTATTTCCGCCAGCCTCGGGGGCACCATCCATATTGAGGATATGGCCTGTACCCGTCTGAGCCATAAACGCCATCCCAGCATCAGGCAACCAGTTTATTTTGCATTCCATCATATAAAAATCCTCAAATAATAATATTTCTATTTAAATCAATACGTTAAACCAAAAAATGGGCCTATAAGTCTTATATAAAAGATAGGGTAAACCCAAATTTTTTCTTGCAATGCACAAGATTTAGTCCTAAAATTTCTCCATTGATGTCAACCTTGATTTACTTAAAGCCGTTCTTTGTATATCAAGTTTGCATTCTACTGATGTCTCCTCCACCCAAACATTGGTGGATTTCAACCCGGGATTGATTCCCGGGTTTTTTTTGATATACAATTCAATGCTTTACTGAATTACCGATTCGGTCAGCGGTAATTTGTTGGACCAATTGAGGGATCTGATCTGCGAGCCTGCAAACATAAGCGGAGCCAAAGTGCGATTTCTGAGTTGGAGTGTGTTGACCAAACAATTTGAAAGTAATCATGAAAACCTTTTCCGCAAAACCGCATGAGGTAAAGCGCGAGTGGTTCGTGATTGACGCTACGGACAAAGTCCTCGGTCGTGTCGCCAGTGAAGTGGCACTCCGTCTACGCGGCAAGCACAAACCCGAATTTACCCCTCACGTTGATACTGGCGATTTCATTGTCGTTATCAATTCGTCCAAACTTCGTGTCACTGGAAGTAAGGGACTTAACAAGATTTATTACCGTCATAGTGGCTATCCTGGTGGTATTAGCTCGACCAACTTTGACAAGATGCAAGCTCGCTTTCCAGCGCGCGCTCTTGAGAAGGCCGTAAAAGGCATGCTGCCCAAAGGCCCCCTTGGCTATGCCATGATCAAGAAGCTCAAAGTCTATGGCGATGCTACGCATCCCCACACGGCTCAACAGCCTAAACCTTTAGAGATTTAAGGAAGCGATATGTACGGAAATTGGAACTACGGAACAGGACGTCGCAAGAGCTCAGTGGCTCGCGTCTTCATTAAATCAGGTAAGGGCGAGATTACCGTGAATGGCAAACCCATTGACGCTTATTTTGCTCGTGAAACTTCACGCATGATCGCTCGTCAGCCTTTAGCGCTGACTAGCAATCTGACCACGTTTGATATTCAAGTGAACGTTAGCGGTGGTGGTGAGACCGGTCAAGCTGGTGCTGTGCGTCATGGTGTAACCCGTGCGCTGATTGATTATGATGCGGCTCTCAAGCCAACTCTGTCAAAAGCTGGATTGGTCACTCGCGATGCTCGTGAGGTTGAGCGTAAGAAAGTTGGTTTACACGGCGCTCGACGTCGTAAGCAATTTAGTAAGCGTTAAGCGACACCGAAATGTCTGGAAGGGGCCGCTAATGCGGCCCTTTATTTTTATACAATTTGTCTATTGATCAGTAGCAATGGAGAAGAGCATGATTAAAGTCGGTATTGTGGGTGGCACGGGGTATACGGGCGTCGAATTGCTTCGCCTTTTGGCCCAACATCCTCAGGTCCAATTGCACTCGATCACCTCTCGATCTGAAGCCGGCATGGCGGTTGCAGAAATGTTTCCATCCTTACGCAATCGGGTGGATTTGAAATTTACTACTCCAGAAAATGCCAAGCTTACCGAGTGCGATGCTGTATTTTTTGCGACCCCTCACGGTGTGGCAATGGCACAGGCCAAAGAGCTACTCGCAGCGAATGTGAAGATATTGGATCTTGCTGCAGACTTTCGTCTTCAAGATATCAAGGTCTTTGAGCAATGGTATGGGATGCCACACGCTTGCCCGGATATCTTGAAGGAGGCTGTTTATGGTTTGCCTGAAATCAATCGAGAGAAAATCAAGCAGGCTCGGATCGTTGGTTTGGCAGGTTGCTATCCAACATCTGTGCAGTTAGGGCTTGCTCCATTGTTATCCCCACAGAATGGCTTCTCAAAGCCCCTTATTGATGCCCAACGAATCATTGCCGACTGTAAATCTGGCACTTCAGGCGCGGGCCGTAAAGCCGAAATTGCTACTTTGTTATCTGAGGCGAGCGATAACTTCAAAGCCTATGCCGTTAAGGGTCACCGTCATTTACCCGAGATTACGCAAGGCTTGAAGGCCATTGCGGGGCATGATCAGGTAGCCCTAACCTTTGTACCTCATCTAACCCCGATGATTCGGGGGATTCACTCAACTCTATACGTTCAATTAACACCGGATGGCAGATCGGTCGACTTTCAGGCGCTGTATGAAAGTTTTTATGCCAATGAGCCCTTCGTGGATGTCATGCCAGCGGGAAGCCACCCAGAAACCCGCTCAGTGCGGGGCAGTAATGGGATGAAGATTGCGGTTCATCGGCCTGGCGGTGGGGATACCCTCGTCATTTTGGTGGTTGAAGATAA
Source organism: Polynucleobacter acidiphobus (assembly GCF_003065385.1). Classification (NCBI taxonomy): domain Bacteria; kingdom Pseudomonadati; phylum Pseudomonadota; class Betaproteobacteria; order Burkholderiales; family Burkholderiaceae; genus Polynucleobacter; species Polynucleobacter acidiphobus. The sequence continues at coordinate 1,682,987 of NZ_CP023277.1, read as the reverse complement.
TTTGGTGAAAGGTGCCTCGGGCCAAGGTGTCCAGTGTCTAAATTTAATGTTTGGCTTTCCTGAATCCATGGGCCTAGAGCAGATCGCTCTAATGCCATGATTCACCCTGTGCAAATAGGGGAATTAGAGCCTACAATCAATCGTATAGATGCCAAAAGGAGTAATCATGACCGCTACGAATACCGCTGTTGATCAAGTCTCAGCCATGGCTGAGCCACCAGTCCCATTGATTTTTACGGATAGTGCAGCCGCTAAGGTTGCTGACTTAATTGCCGAAGAGGGAAATCCTGAGCTAAAACTTCGTGTCTTTGTTCAAGGCGGTGGATGTTCTGGATTTCAGTATGGATTTACTTTTGATGACGCCGTTAACGAGGATGACACCAGTTTTGAAAAAAACGGCGTGACCTTGTTGGTCGATTCAATGAGTTTTCAGTATCTTGTGGGCGCGGAGATTGACTATAAAGAAGATATCAACGGTTCACAGTTTGTGATCAAAAATCCGAATGCAACCACCACCTGTGGTTGTGGCTCATCTTTTTCAGCCTAATTCATTTCAGGCAGGGTAGAGCGCCCCAAGGATTCGTGAACCTTTTGCTCCAGTAACGGCCGGCACATTTGCTGGCCGTTTTTGCATGAAGGCCCAGGCCAACCAAGCAAACGCCAGACTTTCCACTAGCTGGGGATCAATTCCAAATCGCGCTGATGAGGCAATCGTTAGATTCGGCAGCTGATGACGAGCCTGAATTTTAAGAAGCTCAAGTAGAGCAATATTCTTAACTCCGCCTCCACACACAATCAGAGTCTGAGTATTGCTCGCAAACGAGCGTAATGCATTAAGGATGCTGTCAATCGTGAGTTGCAAGAGGGTAGCTTGAACATCTTCAGGGGCAAGCGAGAGCCCTGTCATCAAATGATTTAGCCAGTGCAAATTAAAGTGATCCCGCCCCGTACTCTTGGGAGGAAGCTTTGCAAAGTAAGGGTCTTGTAGCATTCGCGCTACGAGTTCTGAATTGGGCATGCCTGAACTTGCCCACCGTCCGTCATCGTCAAACGCTTTTCCAAGGTGGTGATGTACCCAGGCATCGAGTAACAAATTACCTGGCCCACAATCAAAACCAGTCACTTCGCCAGATGCTGGAAGAATCGTTAAATTAGCAATCCCACCTATGTTCAAAATGGCACGATTTTCAAGGGGATCATAAAACTGCTCATAATGAAAGGCAGGTACCAGAGGCGCGCCTTGGCCACCGGCGGCCATATCGCGCGCACGAAAATTAGCAACGACGTTGATACCAGTGAGCTCAGCTAATAAGGCTGAATTTAGGCTCTGATGGGTATAGCTTTTGAGATGATCGGATGCGGGTTGATGACGTAGTGTTTGTCCATGGGCACCAATTGCACTTATTGCGCTTGGCTGAATATTCTGAATCCGCAATAGTTCTTGGCATACCTGTGCGTAGGCATTGGCAAGCGCATTGGCCGCAAGGTGCTCGCGGTGAAGCTCATGATTGGTAGCAAATTGCAATTCAGTAAGCTCCGACCTCAGCTGCGCATCAAACCCGACACTATGCGACTGAATCAGCCGGGCTTTGCCCGTAGCGTCGATTTCGGCTAAGACTGCATCAATACCATCGAGGCTGGTTCCCGACATGAGCCCAATCCATAGAGAGCTCGAGGCGTTTGCTTGATTAGAATTCAAGGGTGTGGCGAACTTTCTTGAGAATGCGACAATATCACGTTAACGATATTAAAACCTTAATTTAACTGAAAAAAATAGGCATGAGCACAAAACCCTATCCAGTGACCCCGCGCGTACTTGAGGCTATGGAAGTTACCAAGCGTGGCTGTGAGGAGTTATTGGTCGAGGCAGATTGGCTTCAAAAATTAGCGCGCAGCGAAGCAACCCACAAACCCTTGCGAATTAAACTGGGTTTGGATCCAACTGCGCCAGATATTCATTTGGGGCATACCGTTGTTCTAAACAAGCTACGTCAGCTACAAGATCTGGGTCATACCGTCATTTTCTTGATTGGCGACTTTACCAGCATGATTGGTGATCCATCGGGTCGCAATAGTACTCGTCCACCATTAACTCCGGAAGAGATTGCAGTCAATGCAAAAACGTATTATCAGCAAGCCAGCATTATCTTAGACCCTAGTAAAACGGAAGTGCGTTACAACAGTGAGTGGTGTGATGCCTTGGGTGCGCGCGGCATGATTACGTTGGCGGCTAAATACACAGTGGCTCGGATGCTGGAGCGCGATGACTTTACCAAGCGCTATCGGGGCGGTGTACCGATTTCGGTGCATGAGTTTCTGTATCCCTTGATGCAGGGTTATGACTCGGTGGCTTTACAAAGTGATTTAGAGCTCGGGGGCACCGATCAAAAATTTAATCTTCTCGTCGGTCGTGAACTACAAAAAGAGTATGACCAAGAGCCGCAATGCATCTTGACGATGCCTCTTTTGGTGGGTCTTGATGGGGTTGAGAAGATGAGTAAGTCCAAGGGCAATTACATCGGTATTAACGAGCCTGCCAATGAAATGTTTGGAAAGGTGATGAGTATTTCGGATGAGCTCATGTGGAGCTACTTCACATTATTGTCATTTAGACCGATGGCCGAAATCGATCTGATGAAGCAAGAGGTCGCTGCGGGCCAAAATCCGCGGGATTGCAAAGTGTTATTGGGTCAAGAGATTGTGGCTCGTTTTCATTCGCAGGCCGCTGCAGAGAAAGCGCTGGAAGACTTTAATCATCGTGCCAAAGGTGGAATACCCGACGATATTCCTGCGCTTGAGTTAACCGGGGCTCCACTGGGCATTGCTGCTCTTTTGAAAGCCGCCAATTTGGTGCCATCGACCTCGGAGGCCAATCGCAATATTGACCAACATGGTGTACGTATTGATGGAACAGTCGTGAGCGACAAGACCCTGAAATTAGAGCCAGGCACTTATGTGATTCAGGTTGGTAAGCGCCGTTTTGCCAAAGTGACGCTCTTAAGATAACGTTATCTAATCGAGTAAATCAAGATTTGCAGAGCTACTTGGCGCCTTGAGGCCAAAATGTTCATAACACTGACGGGTGGCAATACGACCACGCGAGGTGCGTTGTAAATATCCTTGCTGAATCAGAAACGGTTCCAACACGTCTTCGATGGTGTCGCGTTCTTCGCCAATGGCTGCAGCTAAATTATCAATACCGACTGGACCGCCATTAAATTTATGCAAGATTGCTTCGAGAAGCTTGCGATCCATGACATCAAAGCCCATTGGATCAACATCTAGCATGGCTAGGGCAGCGTCAGCCATTGACTTTGTTATTACTCCGCTGCCCTTTACCTCTGCATAGTCTCGAACCCTACGAAGTAAGCGGTTCGCAATTCGAGGCGTGCCGCGGGCGCGACGCGCGATCTCGCTTGCGCCCTGGGGATCAATTTGTGCATTGAGTAAAGTAGCCGATCGTTCAATGATCTTTGTGAGTTCGTCCGAAGAATAAAACTCAAGTCTTGTCACAATCCCAAAACGATCGCGCAAGGGATTGGTCAACATGCCAGCGCGCGTCGTTGCCCCAATCAAAGTAAAGGGCTTGAGATCTAACTTTACGCTGCGGGCTGCAGGACCTTCACCAATCATGATATCGAGCGAATAATCCTCAAGAGCAGGATAAAGAATCTCTTCAACGACTGGTGAGAGCCGATGAATCTCGTCAATAAATAGGACATCGTTTTCTTCGAGGTTGGTGAGAAGTGCGGCAAGATCGCCAGGGCGATCCAATACCGGACCACTAGTTTGTCGAAGATTAACCCCAAGCTCTCGGGCAATGATGTGCGCTAGGGTAGTTTTGCCTAAACCGGGCGGGCCGAATAACAAAACATGATCCAAGGCTTCTTTGCGTTTACGGGTCGCATTGATGAAGATTTCTAGCTGGGAGCGTGCTTTGCTTTGACCAACGTATTCATCGAGTTGCTTTGGCCGAAGGGCCCGCTCAAATACGGCTTCGGCTTGCCCAGCCCCGGGGCTGACAATCCGCTCATCACCATCATCGGCATCTAAGTTATCAGTATGAATTGCCACGACTTAACCTTTTGAAAGGGCTTTGAGAGCGATCTTAATCCCATCGGAGACGCTCGTATCAGCAGGGATTTGACGAACTGCCAGATGCGCTTCTTTATCCGAGTATCCCAAAGAAACCAAGGCTTGAATCACCTCGGAGGTGGTATCGGGCTTACCGGATGCGTTCTGGGAAATTCCTAAATCAGGGGCTAACTTGCCCTTGAGTTCTAACAAAAGACGTTCAGCCGTCTTTTTGCCAATACCAGGAACCCGAACAAGGGCGCCTGGGTCTTGGCTTGCAATTGCTTGAATTAATTCACTCACACTCATGCCCGATAGCACCGCTAGAGCAGTGCGTGCCCCAACTCCGCTGATCTTAATGAGTGATCGAAAGGCATTGCGTTCAGCTTCGGTGGCAAAACCAAATAATTGTTGTTGATCCTCGCGCACATGAAAATGCGTGAGAAGGGTAATCACTTGACCAACAGCTGGTAGTTGATAGAGGGTGCTCATCGGAACGTCGACCTCGTAACCGACCCCATGGCAATCAATCAGCAATTTAGGAGCTGAAATCGTAATAAGCGTGCCATGAATGCGTCCAATCATGACTCTATCTTAACGCTTTGCTTTAGTCATTTGAACTTGATGATGGTGAGCCGCACAAATGGCGACCCCAAGTGCATCGGCTGCATCAGGCGATGGACTTTTTTTGAGCTTGAGTAAGCGCTTTACCATTTCTTGCATTTGTGTTTTGTTAGCCCGACCGGTACCGACGATTGCCTGCTTGACGCTGCGCGCACTGTAATCAGAGACTGAAAGACCGGTCGATACAAGGGCGGCAATCACAGCGCCTCGTGCTTGACCCAGCATTAGCGTGGAGCGTGGATTGACATTTAAAAAGATTTCTTCAATGGCAGCCGCATCGGGCTGATAGGAAAGTAGCACCTCTTGGACACCCTGATACAGTGTTCCGAGACGATGAGGCAAACCTAAGGTAACTTCGCCACTCTCAATCGTCCCCGAACTAATGTAGCGTAATTGTTGACCTTCAAGCTCAATCACTCCAAAGCCAGTGGTTCGTAAGCCAGGATCGATACCTAACCAGCGCATGATTAGTGTCTAAAGTGCCGTGTACTTGTGAACACCATCGCAATACCATGCTCATTAGCCGCCTCAATCACTTCGGGATCTCGCATACTGCCCCCGGGTTGAATGACGCTAGTCGCACCGGCAGCTACAACTACATCCAGTCCATCACGAAACGGGAAGAAGGCGTCGCTTGCGACCGCAGAACCTTTCAAACTTAGGCCAGCATGCTCAGCTTTAATGCTTGCGATTCGGGCGGAGTCAATCCGACTCATTTGCCCAGCACCAATCCCCAAGGTCATACCATTGGCGCAATACACAATTGCATTCGACTTCACAAATTTGGCAACTCGCCAGGCAAACATCAGGTCTGCTAATTCGGTGGGGGTCGGCTGACGCTTAGTCACCACCTGCAACTCTTGGGGAAGTACATTTTTTGAATCACTCGATTGCACTAAGAGACCGCCCCCAACGCGTTTGAAGTCAAATTGATTAAGAGGATTATCCCCTTCCTTGGGAAGCGGAATTTCAAGTAGGCGTACATTTTGTTTGGAAGCAAAGATCGCCTTAGCAGACTCGGTAAAGGAGGGGGCGATGAGTACTTCAACAAATTGCTTTGCAATTGCTTGAGCACAGGCTTCATCACAGGGACGATTGAGTGCAATGATTCCGCCAAAAGCAGAGGTTGGATCGGTTTGCAATGCTTTTAGATAGGCTTTTTCTGCGGTATCCGCTATCGCCACGCCGCAAGGGTTGGCATGTTTAATAATGACACACGCCGCTTGATCGCGACTAATCGATTTGACGCATTCCCAGGCGGCATCGGAGTCGGCAATATTGTTAAAGGATAGCTCTTTGCCTTGAAGCTGTTGGTAATGAGCGAGGCTACCAAGGGGTGACATGAGGTCTTTGTAGAATGCAGCCGATTGGTGAGGGTTCTCGCCATAGCGCATTTCTTGAACGCGCTCAAATGCCAAATGCAAGGTCTCTGGATAGGGATGACGCTTCTGATGATCTTGCATATCGTCTAAAGAACTTAAGTAGTTCGCAATTGCTCCATCGTATTGAGCGGTATGGGCAAACACTTTTTTAGCAAGCGCCAAGTTGGTTGCAAACGAAACTGTATTCTGATTGCGACGCATCTCATCCAAAACCCGCTCGTAATCGGCTGGGGAGATGAGTACGGTGACATCTTGATGATTCTTTGCAGCAGCTCGTAACATGGCTGGTCCGCCAATATCAATATTTTCAACCGCCTCCTCAAAGCTGCAGTTCTCTTGACTAACCGTTTGCGTAAAGGGGTAGAGATTAATCACCAATAGATCAATGGGCTCAATCCCATGCTCGGCAATGGCGGCCATATGTTCTTTAGAGTCGCGTCGGGCCAATAAGCCACCATGAACCTTTGGGTGCAAGGTTTTGACCCGACCATCTAACATTTCAGGGAACTCGGTCAGGCTTGCTACTTCGGTAACCGGTAAGCCTTCTTGGGCCAACAGTTTGGCAGTGCCGCCAGTTGAGATCAGTTTTACGCCTAGGCCATGCAGTGCTTGGGCAAACTGAACAATGCCGCTTTTATCGGATACGGAGAGGAGGGCTGTACGAATCATGATTAGATTAAGCGATGCTCTAAAAGTTTTTTGCGTAAGGTGTTGCGGTTAATCCCTAAATACGATGCTGCTAAGGATTGGTTTTGTTTGGCATGCGCCATGACCAGCTCTAACATCGGCTTTTCAACCACACTCAAAACCATTTGATAAATATCATTGGGCGGGGTGCCTTTTAGGTCATCGAGGTAGCGCTGCAGATTGATCTCAATGCACTCCGTAACGGGATGTTTATTGCTTTTCATGATAGGTTAATTAGGCTGCTTCTAAAAATAAAAGATGGTCCGAGTGAAGCTTCATCTCATCAAAATAATCATTGACGAGTTGGAGTTGGGTTTTGCAATCCTCGGCACTATTCATTTGGTGACGAAACGCATGCGAGTTGCGTAAGCCCTTGCAATACCAAGCGATATGCTTGCGTGCGGTTCGCAGACCCGTGTACTCACCATAGAATGCGTAGTGATCGAGTAAATGCTCATTGAGGATCGCCTGAATTTCATGAACCTGTGGAGCAGGTAAAAGTTCACCTGTTTTTAGATAGTGATCAATTTCCCGAAAAATCCACGGTCTACCTTGTGCTGCTCGTCCAATCATGAGCGCATCGGCCCCAGTAATGCACAGAACCTGCTTGGCTTTCTCGGGGCTGTTGATATCGCCATTGGCAACCACCGGAATGCCGACACGGCTCTTCACAGCCGCAATCGTTTCATATTCAGCGTCGCCATGATACAAATCCGCTCTGGTACGCCCATGAATTGTGAGCATCGAAATTCCAGCGTCCTGCGCAATTTTTGCAATCTCTTGCGCATTCTTATGATCACGATCCCAGCCAGTTCTAATTTTGAGTGTTACTGGCACAGCGTCAGGCCCAGTCCCAACGGCTTGAACCACCGACTCCACAATTTGCTGCACTAAAGGTTGATCTTTTAGGAGGGCAGAACCTGCGGCGACATTGCATACTTTTTTAGCTGGGCAACCCATATTGATATCGATGATTTGAGCACCCCGATCGACATTTAGCCTTGCGGCTTGCGCCATCATATTGGGGTCAGCGCCTGCAATTTGGACTGCAATGGGTTTGAACTCGCCAACATGGTTAGCGCGCCTTAAGGTTTTTTCACTATTCCACAGCATGGCATTGGAGGCGATCATTTCCGAGACCGCATAACCCGCCCCTAATTTTTTACATAATTGCCGAAAAGGGCGATCGGTGACACCAGCCATGGGCGCAACAAATAGAGCATTGGCTAGTGAGTAAGGACCGATTTGCATACCGAGGGAAATGGATCTGGACTGGAGGCACCACTGTACCACACCCGCTACTCAACTGCTTAATTTTTAGGCAATCTAGCGCCGGCCAAACATCATTTGCTTAGCGAGAGTGACTTTTACAGGCGGTAGCCAGGCGAGTGCGCTGAGCGCAAGACCACGCGAGACCTGAATAGGCAATAAGGGCGAGGTGAACACGCGTGCTAAGAAGTCGGTAATACCAATCGTTGCGCGCCGATCAATTTGACGGCTTTTTGCATAGTCAAGCAGTTGTGCGTTCACGGCGTCAGGCGTTAGCGCGTGTGTTTGCTTAAAGAGATCAGCGAGTTTCTCGGCGAGTAAGTAAGCGTCTCGTAAGCCAAGATTCAGGCCTTGGCCAGCCACCGGATGCAAGGTCTGTGCGGCATTACCAATCCACACTTCATGACCCACGCAAATGTCTTTGCGATAGTTGAGGCCCAGATCGTAGAGACGGCGATTGGTGATATTGGTAAATCGGCCCAGACGCTGACCAAAGCTGTGCTCTAGTTCCTTGAGAAACTCATCATCACTGAGAGCCAGTCGGCGTTGACTGGACTCTGGGGAGGCGCACCAGACCAGATTATGCGTATTAGGTCCTAAATGCGAGGGTAGCAGTGCAAGCGGGCCTTCATTGGTAAAACGCTCCCACGCTTGATGGGCAATTGGATGCTCAACATCCACGGTGCCCACAAGGGCGGCTTGACGGTAATCGCGGCCAGACTCGACCCAATCCTGTTGCTTAAACAGCCCACCCTCGGCATGTACGATGCAGGCAGCTGGTGGTGTATTGAAGCTTTCATCCGCATTGTGATGCCACACAAAATTTGGTGAATGGGTCCCCAGGGCTCGCAGTGCCTTTCTAAGGGTCAGATGAATATCACGATAGCGACTAATATGACCTAAGGCATCTTGCCCCAGTTCTTCGCGCGTCATTAGAGCCCGACCAAAGCGACCGACCTGAGAGACATGAATTCGATGAATCCCGGGGCAATTGGATGGCCAAGCATTGATCGTATCCAGTAACAATTTACTGCCATGCGATAGAGCAATACCGCGTTGATCACCCGACTGAATTTGCTGATCATCAGCTGGGTTGCGATCAATCAAGGTCAAACTAATGTGTGGATTTTTTTGTAAAAGCCAAGCTGCGCAAGCAAGACCCACAGGACCCCCGCCTTGAATAACAACCGTATGGGATGGGTTCATACGCTCATCCATTAAGAACGGATGATGGACTCAATTTCAACTGGATCAACCGGTACCCCGCGGGAGATTAAATCGCAACCATTGGCGGTCACTAGAGCATCATCCTCAATCCGAATTCCAATATTCCAATAGGCCTTCGGAATATCCTCTGCAGGACGAATATAAAGACCAGGCTCGATGGTCAGTACCATATTTTCTGAAAGTGTGCGCCAGGGTCTTTCGGTATCAGCTTGAGCAACAGTATTGAGTTCTCGATAGGATCCCACGTCATGGACATCCATGCCCAGCCAATGGCTAGTGCGGTGCATATAAAAGCGCTTATAGGCTCCCGTCTCAATGGCATTGTCGAGAGAGCCAACTTCGCTAATCCGAATTAATTTTTCATCGATCAAACCTTGGGTCAGAACTTTTACTGCAGCTTGGTGTGGATCGATAAACGAATGGCCCGGGCGTGTCGCATCAACCGCCGCTTGTTGGGCGGCAAGTGTAATGTCATAGAGTGCGCGCTGAGCACTACTAAATCGTCCATTAATTGGAAAGGTTCGGGTGATATCGGAGGCATAGCCATGAAGCTCACACCCAGCATCAATTAGACATAGATCACCATCCAAGAGTTCGGCCGATCCTGCGCGGTGATGCAACACGCAGGCATTCGCACCAGCGGCCACTATGCTGTTATAGGCAACACTCTCGGCCCCGTGATAACGAAATTCATAGAGTAACTCAGCCTCTAATTGATACTCACGCTTTCCGGGCTTGCAAGAGCGCATGGCGCGAATGTGAGCCTGGGCAGAGATGGCTGCGGCTTGCCGCATGATGGCGATTTCCTCAGGATCCTTAAACAAACGCATTTCATGCAAAATGACTTCAATGTCATGAAATACCTCAGGGGCATTGACGCCCATGCGAGCCCGTTGGCGTACCGTGTTCATCCATCCGCGCAAAGACGTATCCTCTTGTGAGGCTGTAGCAAGTTTGACGTATACCGCGTCTTGATCCGCTAAGAAATCCGGCAGTTTTTGGTCTAACTCTGAATTTGGGTATGCAGCGTTTATTCGTAAATGGGCGGGCGCTTCTTGGGGGCCTAAGCGGTATCCATCCCATATCTCGCGTTCGAGATCTTTGGGTCGACAGAAGAGGTGGGTCTCATAGCTTGATTTTGTAACTAGCATCACCAAGGTAGCCGCAGGCTCTTCAAAACCGGTGAGGTAAAAGAAATCGCTGTCATGCCGATAGGGAAAGTCGCTATCTCGATTGCGTGCTTTTTCAGGGGCCGTTCCTAGAATGACTACCCCACCACCTGTTTTAGCCTGAATGATCGATGCCAAGCGATCACGGCGCTGTTGGCAGGCATGCATGAGCGGATTGTGCGAGTGAGGATGATTCATCTTGATGGTTTTAGGATCGATTCAGTTCAGCTAAGCGTTCGGGACTACCTACATCCTGCCACGAACCTAAATATTTTTCACCGGAGATTTGATTATGGAGCATTGCCCTGCGTAAGATGGGGGCTAATTTAGCACTTTCTCCCCGATTTAAGCCGTCAAATAGGCTCCGATGGTAGATGCCAATCCCTGAAAAAGTCAGTTTTGGACAGTTAGCATTCGAACACTCTTCTCCACGGACGATAGCGCCATCAAGATAAAAGTCGCCTGTGGGGTGATGGGGTGGATTGGGAACCAAAATAAGATGAGCTAAGAACTGCGCTTGATTGCGGAGTTGTTCAGTACGTTGGATCAATTCTTGAATCGGAAAATTGGGACTATAAACATCGCCATTAATTACTAAAAAGAAATCAGTCGGGTTGAGAATGGGTAATGCTTGGCAGATTCCCCCGGCCGTCTCTAAGGCAGTTACCTCCGGAGAGTACTGAATGGATAATCCATATTCATTGCCATTCCCTAAGGCTGTCTCGATCTGTTTACCAAGCCAGGCATGGTTGATCACCACATGTTGAATCCCAGCCCGCTGTAGCGATTCCAGATGCCAGCTTAACAAAGACTTGCCTTTAACCTTTAAAAGCGGTTTCGGGGTATGGTCGCTTAATGGGCGCATGCGCTCCCCACGACCGGCGGCCAATAAAAGACAAGGTGGATATTGTGGAGTCATCAGTAGTGAACAGTTAGCACGACTGCTTTGCGACTTGATCCAAAATCCGCAAGAGGGGCTTAAAGCAGCTGTAACGACTTGCAACCGCACGCGTGTATTTGAGAACCAAGGGTATATCGTTTAAGTAATTGGCTTTGCCATCACGGTGATATAAGCGCGCAAAGATACCCAGGACTTTCAGGTGACGCTGTAGGCCCATCCATTCAAAGTCCCGATAAAAATCAGCAAAATCAGACGGAACTTTCAAGCCAGAAGCGCGCGCCATATCCCAATACTCAATCAAGAAATCAAGCACCTCTTCTTCGGTCCACTCAATATAAGCGTCGCGTAATAAAGAGACGATGTCATAGGTAATCGGACCATATAAGGCATCTTGAAAATCCAAAATGCCGGGGTTATTGGATGAGCAATGCATTAAATTGCGAGAATGAAAATCGCGGTGAACATATACCTGCGATTGAGCAAGATTATTTTCTTTAATCAACTGAAAAATCGTGTGAAGTTGATTTTTCTCATCTTCACTCAAGGCGTATTGATGGTGGCGCTTTAAATACCACTCATCAAATAGATCGAGTTCGCGCTGCAGAGTTGCATCATCATAGGGCGGTAAAACACCCTCACGAGTCGCAAGCTGCATTTTTACCAAGGCTTGGCTGGCATCGCGATAAAGCGCTTTTGCATTACTCGGAGATAAGACGTTTAGATAGGTCTTGCTTCCTAGATCACTGAGTAGCAGAAATCCTTTTTCCTGATTCTCTTCGAGGATGAGGGGTACATGAAGCCCCGCATCCTTCAAAAGATTGGCAACCTGAATAAAGGGTAAAACGGTCTCTTTATCGGGTGGGGCATCCATCACAATCAGGCTGGGATATTGGGGGTGAGAGCTAGTCATTCGGAAGTAGCGCCGAAAGCTCGCATCTGAGGAAGCGGGGGCCAAGCTGGCAGTCTCTAGCCCCCAGCGGCCTACTTGGCTATCAAGCCATTGATTCATTTGAATTAAGCGATTGTCAGGCATGATCGGTTCGTATAATAAGGCTGTCAGGATCCATGAGTCATTATCGCCTTCGCGCCGGCATCAGCGCCTATCTCGCATCTTTAAAGACCCCGTACGCGATCCTGGGCCGGGGGTTAATGCTCTCCCCTTTAATGCTAGCCATGCCGCTGATGGCCCAAAACTTGGGTCCAGTTGTTAATACGATTTCACCATTGCTACCATCGTCACAACAAAACCAGACTCAACAAGAGTTACAAAAGCAAGCGCCGGTTCCGATTGGTGAGCCACCTCGACCACTGCCGGTTGGATCCCTCCCAACCACAACTTTAGTTCCTAGCCGTGCTGAAGTAACGGTCTTAAAGTTAGATGATCAATTGCGGGTCGGTAAACCGATTCCAGATAGTGAGGCCCTGACCTTCTCCTTTAGCGATGAAATTGATGGCGTGGTTGATCGTCAAATGAACTTGAAGGGACGTGCTCAAATTCGCCGGAATGACACCGTCATTAAGGCCGATGAAATTAATTATGACCCCGATACTGATATTGCAAATTTGATCGGTAATGTGGAGTTAATTAAGGGAACGACTCAGTTCTCGGGGCCACGCGCACGCTTTAAGGTCGATGCACGCGAAGGCGAGATGGATAAACCAAAGTATGAGCTTCGAGATGTTCGCGGACGCGGTCAAGCGAATAAGTTAACCATCGAGTCTGCTGACATCTTTATCTTTGATAAAGCCACCTACACCACTTGCAGTCCAGATAATTTAGATTGGTATTTCACGGCCAGTCAGATTGAAGTTGATCAAGAACAAAAACAAATGACGGGCCGCAATGGTGTGATGCGTTTTTTTGATGTGCCGATTGCGTATGCACCTTACTTTAGTTTGCCTACCTCAAATCAACGTCGCTCTGGATTATTAGCGCCCGTAATTGGCTATAACTCGAATAATGGTTTAGATATTGCACAGCCGTATTACATCAATATTGCACCGAATCGCGATCTCACCGTTACCCCTCGGTTCATGAACCACCGCGGTACATTGTTAGGCGGTGATTTTCGTTACATTGATCCAAAGTATTCAGGAACGTTAAGTGGTCAGTTCATGAACTACGACAAAATTTTAGGACGCGATCGCTGGAAGTACGACTGGCAACAGCGACAAATGTTAGGTCGAGCGTGGAATGGTTACGCGAATGTCAGTAAGGTGTCGGATAACTTGTATCCGATTGATTTCTCGTACGGCATCGGCGGCGCGGTGACCAATCAGTTCCGGCAAGAGGTGGGTACCAATTATGGCGGAATTAAAAACTGGAATTTCACAGCGCGCGCACTGACCTTTCAGACTTTGCAGCCAGATCCAACATCACCCGTTACTTCTCCCTACAACATCTTGCCGCAAGTTACCGCCAATTATCGTAATCAGCGTGCCTTGGGCGCCCCTGGGTCATTCTCGGGTGGATTTAATCGAACTCCCGACATTACATTTGGTGCGGATTTCACTCGCTTTTCATACAACACCAATAATTTGTATGCGCCTGCCTCCGGAATGCCCCAGGGGGGATCATTTAGTCAAGCCGATCGAACCGTGATCCGGGGTAGCATTGCCATGCCACAAATTACCCCTGGCTATTACTTAAAGCCAAAACTTAGTTTTCAAGCCAATCAATATTCTGGAGTACTTACAAATAGCCCATCGACTTCGATTAATCAATCCTTAAATCAACCTATTCAAGGATTTGCTTTACCAACTTTTAGCTTGGATTCTGGTTTGGCATTTGAGCGCGATGCAACGGAAATGAAAGGTTTCTTTGGGCGCGACATGATTGTGACCATGGAGCCACGTGCCTTCTATGTCTACACCCCATTCCAGAGTCAGGCGCAGACCCCATTATTTGATACTGCTGATGCGGGTTTTGGTATTACCCAAATATTTAGTGAGAACACTTTCGTGGGTAATGACCGCGTAGCTGATAACAATAAATTAACCATGGGATTGACAAGCCGTGTTTTAGAAACAAATACGGGTGCAGAGCGTGCCACAGTGACCCTGGCGCAGCGCCAGGATTTCACAGGTCAACGGGTGGGTTTAAATGGCACGATCCAAAACCCAACACGTTATTCCGATACCTTGGGCGCTAGTACGATCCGTTTGCTAGGGAACTTTAACGTCGATTTGTTTGGGCAGTACAACACCCAACTTAACCGCTTTGTACAAAGCAGTGTGGGTGCTGGATGGCGACCAACACCAGGCCGCAGTCTCAATTTTGCTTATCGTAATGTTTGGAATCCGCCAACCGATGGAACGAACTCGGGGGTCACTCAGACCGATCAATACAATGCATTTGGCGAGTGGCCAATATTAAAAAAATACCGTGTATTGGGCCGTTGGGGATACGATGCCTTAACAGCGAAGACCTTAAATACCTTAGTGGGATTGCAGTACGACGCAGATTGTTGGACCGCTCGTTTTGCTTACTCTCAAGCCCGTAACACTTCCCAGATCACCACTACCCAAGTCCTTTTTCAATTAGAATTTAGAGGTTTTGCTAGTGTTGGAAATAACCCAGTCGATGTGATGCGTCTGAACGTTCCTGGATACCAGCCGGTAGCTAAGCCTTTGCCACCTTCACCCTACGAAAATTATCAATAATGATTTTGTGTCGTAATTCATTCCTAAAGTTCAGCGTGCCTCGTTTTTTGATGGTAATTGGATTCTTGGGCGTGTTGTTTAGTCAGCCATTAGGTGCACAAAATAATCCCTCTGCTAATGAGCCTAAGATCATCAATATTGATGGGGTAGTAGCGGTTGTGAACACCGGGGTTGTAACGCGCAAAGAAATTGATGATCGGGTTGCCTCAATCCAAAAGCAGGCACCAGCTGGAGCGAAAAAGCTGCCAGAGGGTGATGAGCTGCGTAAGCAAGTTCTTGAAAACTTGATCTTAGAGAAAATTCAAATTCAGGAAGCGGAGCAAACTGGTTTGGCCGTTAACGATAAAGAGCTTAATAAAATTATTGAAGATATCGCAACTCGGAATAAGTTGACCTTCAATGAATTTCGGGAGACGGTCACTAAATCAGGTATTAGTTTTCAGCGTTATCGTGAGTTATTGCGTGAGGATGTTCTAAAAGCGCGCTTACGAGAGCGGGAGGTTGACTCACAAATTAAGATCTCCGATGCTGAAATCGATAACTTTATTGTTGAGCAGATGCAGCGTCGTGGGGCGGAGCCTGCCGCAGCAGGCTCAGGTCCTGAAGAGATTGCGGTTGCTCAAATTTTTATCCCGGTGGAAGAGGGAGCGGGTCCCAGCGCTCAAGCTGAAGCCAGAAAGCGTGCAGAAGCCATATTAAAAGAAGCACGTGGTGACGCAGATTTTATGCAGTTGGGCGCACAAGCTAATAAAGAAAACTCTCGTATTAAGTTTCAGGATCTTGGCTATCGAACCCAAGATCGTTTACCTCAAATTTTTGTTGAGGCTGTAAGAAATCTGGGTCCTGGTCAAGTAGCACCGTCGGTGGTTCGAAGCCCAGCCGGCTTTCATGTACTAAAAGTAATGGATCGACGTTCCAGCGGTACAGGGGCACGCGCAGCGACCAGTAATGCCAATCCGGCAGATCTAACACCACAAAATATGATTGTTACGCAAACACTAGCGCGGCATATTCTGATTCGTCATCGTCAAGGATTACAAGATGCCGATGTTGAACGACGCTTACAAGGCTATCGTGATCAGATTCGTGCCAAGACCGCTGATTTTGAGTCTTTAGCAAAGAAATTCTCGGAAGATGGCTCAGCCCAGAATGGCGGTATATTGGGCTGGATGGGTCCCGGTGAATTGGTACCCCCATTCGAGATTGCGATGAATCGCTTGCAAATTGGTGAAGTGAGTGATCCGGTCAAGACCGAATTTGGTTGGCATTTAATTCAAGTGCTAGAGCGGCGCGATGCGCAACTAACGGTTGAAAAGCAACGTGAGTTTGCTCGAGCCGCGATTCGAGAGCGTAAGTTCGAGCAAGCTTACCAAGACTGGTTGCGTCAATTGCGCGATACAGCAACTGTCAAGATTTTGAATCTGGATGAGCAAGTCCGTTAAGCTCGCAGTGAGCACTGGGGAGCCGGCTGGCATTGGCCCTGAAGTTTCATTAGCAGCTGCCAAAGCCTTCGTAGCAGCCCATGCGGATGTAGAGATTAGTTTATTTGGCGATCGGCAGTTATTTGCAAATGAGGCATTGCCGCCCCAAATCCAAATTGCGCATATTCCCCTAAACCATCCGCCAAAATCCGGTGTTCTTGATTCAGCGAATGCGCAGTACGTACTTTCTTTGATTCGTACGGCTAGCGATTCATGTCGAGTTGGTCAACATCATGCACTGGTTACTGCTCCGGTCCAAAAAAGTATTTTGGATACTCCGCAGTCGCCATTTACTGGGCATACCGAGTTTTTGGCTGACCTCGATCACCAGCACCAGGTCGTCATGATGTTGTGCGGTGAAATCCCCCAAGCGCTCAGTGGTAAAGGGCAAGCAATCCCCTTGCGAGTCGCTCTTGCCACCACCCATTTGCCTATTCGTCAGGTTGCTGGTGCTATTCAGTTTGAGTCTCTATTCAATACCCTAAGAATCATGCAAGCGGATTTACAGGCGCGCTTTGGGATAGCAAAGCCTCGCATTGCGGTGACTGGTTTAAATCCCCATGCAGGAGAAGATGGCCATCTTGGTCGCGAGGAGCTTGAGGTGATTATTCCTGTGATTGAAGCTGCTAAACATGAAGGGATCCTGGCTTCTGGACCGTATCCAGCCGATACCTTATTTCATGCGGATCGGTTACATTCATTTGATGCAGTCTTAGCGATGTACCATGATCAAGGCTTAGCCCCTTTTAAATTTGCAAGTTTTACGGAGGGAGTGAATGTTACCTTGGGTCTTTCATACATCAGAACTTCCGTTGACCATGGCACAGCCCTCGATATCGCTGGGCAGGGTAGGGCAGATTGGCGTAGTATGTTTGCTGCTCTTCGCCTCGCCAGAGAGTTGGCCCTCACGAAATTAAATTACGATGCATCGAGCACGTAAGCGCTTTGGACAGAACTTCCTGATGGATCAGGGAGTCATTGCTGCGATTGTGAATGCCTTAAACCCGACGCCCGGCATGCGCGTTCTTGAAATTGGCCCGGGGCTTGGTGCTTTAACCCGACCTTTACTTGAGCGCCTTGAAAAACTCGAGGTTCTTGAGATCGATCGAGACATTGTTCAGACATGGCAAGCGGCAAAACAGGGAGAGTGCTTGGACGGCCTAATTATTCACGAAGGCGATGCTCTTCAATTCGACTTTGCGAGCTGGGCTAAGCAAGCCAAGTTAACGAATGAGCGCTGCACCTTGATTGGTAACCTGCCATATAACATTTCGTCGCCTTTGCTATTTCATCTGATTGCAGCGGCCCCTTGGGTCGATGAACAAATCTTTATGTTGCAAGCTGAAGTAGTGGAACGTATCACTGCACCAGCGGGCGATTCGGAGTACAGCCGCCTGTCGGTCATGCTGCAAGCAAGATATCACGTGGATTACTTGATGGATGTGCCACCGACTGCGTTCGAGCCGCAGCCCAAAGTAGATTCTGCAGTGATTCGGATGATTCCACGCGCCGATTTTTCTTTAACACCAGCCCAATGGGACTCACTCAGTCAGATTGTGGCCTTAGCCTTTGCTCAGCGTCGCAAAATGCTACGCAGTAATTTGCAGAGTATTGCTGAGCAATTAAATCTGACCGATACGGAACTAAAAGCACGTGCCCAAGATATTTCAGTCGAGCGTTATGTTCAGTGGGCGTTGATGCTGTCAGAAAAATAATTATTTGGCTTGATAAGCCGCTGGGTCAATTCGTCGCATTTCACCCTCGATCCAGGTTTCTACAGCCTCATGCAATTGATCCCCGGATTTGCCCTGGGAGGGGATTGACGGTCCAATCGAGACGGTAATGAGCCCAGGGTACTTCAAAAAACTATTTCGTGGCCAGCAGCGGCCTGCATTATGGGCCACCGGTAATACGGTAGCTCCCGTGAGTCCAGCTAAGCGGGCTCCGCCTTTGCGATAGGGCTTATGGGATCCAACGGGCGTACGGGTACCTTCTGGAAACAAAATCATCCACTTACCTGCTTTTAAACGCTCCTTTCCTTGATTGGCAACCGATATTGCGGAGCCGCCCGCATCAGAGCGATTGATATGAATCATATTGAGTAAGCCAATCACCCAACCAAAAAAAGGAATCCAAAGTAGTTCCCGTTTAAACACATAGCAGAGATCTTTAGGAAAGATCTGTAAAAATGCAATCGTTTCCCAGGCCGATTGATGCTTGCTAAGAATCACCACGGGTTGATCAATTACTGCCTGAATGTTCTCTTTTCCGAGAACTTCAAACCGAACCCCACAAAAGACTTGCAGAAAAAAGATAATACTTCGACCCCAGAACTGAATAATGCGATAACGAGTATGTTCGTTCAGAAAGGGAAAGGTTATTAAGCAAAAAACCGCATAGAACGGCGTGTACGTTACAAGACTAATCAAAAAAAGGAGTGAACGAAGCCAAATCATGACTGCGCCAAAATTGATCGTGCAAAACCCATCAAATCCTCATGAATTTGTGTATTGCTTGGTAACTCAGCCCTCTTAATACCACGACCTTTCCCCGTTAGGACCAAGTGCGGAGTCGCACCAAGGGCCGTTCCAGCCAAAAGATCGCGCAATGAGTCGCCCACGATCGGAACACTGCTTAATGGCAACGCAGGATTTGCAGGACTTTTTAAATATCGATTTGCAATTTGCTGCATTAAGCCCGGTTTAGGCTTACGGCAAGCGCATTGATCGGCATCGGTATGGGGACAAAAGAAAATACTATCAATCTTGCCACTCAATGGTTTAAGCAAATCCATCATTTTTTGGTGCATCGCATGCAATTCACTTAAGGTGTAATAGCCGCGTGCGATACCCGATTGGTTGGTGGCAATCGTGAGGGTATAGCCTGCTTGAGAAAGTAAGGCAATCGCTTCTAAGCTATTAGGAATCGGAATCCACTCATCGCATGACTTCACATAATCATCGCGATCTTGATTAATCACACCATCACGATCCAAAATAATGAGCTTATCGACTTTAAGGGTCATGCAAGTTTGCCAATATCGGCGACTAAATTCATTTGTTGGTGGAGGCGTTGCAGTAGGGCAAGACGATTATTTCGAAGCTCGATGTTCTCATCCATTACCATGACATCTGCAAAGAATTGATCCACCGGCTCACTGAGTGAGACCAGATCTTGCAATAGATCAATCAATTGTTGGGCTTGGAGCTTCTGATCGAGGCGCGGTTGCAGTTGAGTAAGAGCCGTGTATAAATTCTTTTCTGCTGCAATGCTGAGTAGACTTGGTTTGATCTCCGTACTCACTTTGCCATCAACCTTCTTCAGGATGTTACTAATTCGCTTATTGGCTCCAGCAAGCGCGGCTGCTTGCGGTAATTGATTAAAACTTCGAATGGCTAGTAAACGTGCAATTAGATCGTTGAGTTTTTGCGGATGGGTGCTCAGGACCGCATCAATCTCTAAGGGGCTAAATGTGGCGCCATCAACGGCTTGATCTTTTAAATATGCTTTTAATCGATCCAGAATAAACTGATAGATAACTTCTTCATCAACCTCAACCTTCAAAACTAGATTTGAAAACTGTTGCTTCGCAAGCCCAATGAGTTGCTTGAGATTGAGTGGCAAATTCTTTTCCAATAGCAGTCGGCAAATCCCTAAGGCATGGCGTCGCAATGCATAGGGGTCCTTATCACCTGTGGGAGCAAGACCGACACCCCAAATTCCAACAATAGTTTCTAACTTATCGGCGATCGCCAATACGGTTCCCACCAAGGTTTCCGGTAGAGAGTCCCCCGCAAATCGAGGAAGATAGTGCTCGTAACACGCGGAAGCGATATCCGGTGCTTCATCATTTGCCAAGGCGTAGTAGCGACCCATAACCCCTTGTAGTTCCGGGAACTCGCCAACCATATCCGTTAATAGATCAGCTTTGGCGAGTTGTGCGGCACGGTCAACCTCTTGAAGCTTAAGCTCAAATCCAGCTTGATTGAGGCTACTAGCAATTTCATTGGCTAATGCTCGGACTCGTTCTGAGCGTTGCAGCTGATTTCCTAATTGGTTGTGATAAATCACCTTGGCTAAATCAGGAATGCGCGATTCTAGAGTGCGCTTCTGATCTTGCAGATAAAAGAAGCGCGCGTCGGCCAAACGGGGGCGAATAACGCGCTCATTCCCAGAAATAATTGACTCTGGTTGATCCGTTTGTATATTCGAGACGATGAGGAAACGATTGCTTAGTTTGCCGTTTTGATCAGTTAAGGCAAAGTATTTCTGATTGGTTTGCATTGTCAGAATCAAGCATTCCTGAGGAACTTCCAAAAACTCAGGATCAAACTCGCAGGTATAGATCGCCGGATACTCCACCAAGGCGGTGACCTCATCCAAAAGAGCGTCTGGCATTAAAACCCGCAGGCCATTGGCAGCCTTTTGTAACTCCGATTTAATATAAGCGCGGCGTTTGGCAAATGACGGGATTACTTTTGCAGCCTCAAGTTGGGGTTCGTATTGCTGCGCGTCACCAATGGTAATAATTCCAGGTGATAAAAAACGATGGCCTTCAGTTTGATTATTTGCATCAATCCCCAAAGCATGGATTGCAAGAGTCTTCGATCCGTGTAATGCAATGATGCGGTGTACGGGTCTCGCAAATTGGACTTCTTCAATGGCACCTAATTGCGCTTCGATCTGGTAATGCATCATCTTTGCGATTGGTAATTGCTCGATTGCGTCTACTAAGGCCGATTGCAAAGCTGATTCCAGACGCGCGCCTGTGGCAATTGTATTTAAATAAAGTGCCTCATTTTTACCTTCACCGCTACGTTCTAATTGATCGAGCGGAGTATCGGGGTGACCCAAGCTTGCCAACTTTTTGGTAAGCGCTTGACTGGGTTTACCTTGCGCATCATAGGCAATTGAGAGTGGCAAGAGTTTCTCTCGCACCGGATAATCGGGAGCCTGATCCAAAACATCACTAATCAGGACTGCTAAACGTCTTGGGCTGGCAAATGACTGACAGGTGCTACTGGAACTTAGCAATTGCGCTTTCTTTAAACTTTCGTAGATCGATTGCGATAGGGATTCGCCTAAACGTTTGAGTGATTTTGGGGGAAGCTCTTCGGTGAATAGCTCGAGCAGTAAGGGGAGACGGTTCATATGGAAATTAATGCCTTAATGCGCTTTAGTTTGCAACATGGGAAAGCCTAGTTGTTCACGTGATTCGTAATACGCTTGCGCGACCAAGCGCGACAGATTGCGAATACGTCCAATATAGGCAGCACGCTCTGTTACTGAAATCGCCCCACGCGCATCAAGCAGATTAAATGTATGGGCTGCTTTTAAAACCATCTCATACGCAGGTAATGCAAGCGATTGCTCCATTAAGCGCTTCGCTTCGCTTTCGTACTGATTAAAGTTTGCAAACAGGAAGTCTGTATTGGAGTGCTCAAAGTTATAGCGCGACTGTTCCACTTCATTTTGGTGATACACATCACCATAGGTCACGCCGTCTGTCCAGACGAGATCAAACACATTGGAGCAATTTTGCAAGTACATCGCTAAGCGTTCAATTCCATAGGTAATCTCACCCAATACGGGTTTGCAATCTAAGCCACCCACTTGCTGAAAATAGGTAAATTGAGTCACTTCCATCCCATTGAGCCAAACTTCCCAGCCAAGGCCCCACGCCCCTAAGGTTGGGTTCTCCCAGTCGTCTTCTACGAAACGAATATCGTTTTGCTTCAGATCAAGCCCCAAAGCCTTTAAGGAGCCTAGATATAAATCCAAGATGTTGGCAGGCGCTGGTTTTAAAACAACTTGGTATTGGTAGTAGTGTTGCAAGCGATTTGGGTTTTCACCATAACGACCATCCTTGGGACGGCGTGAAGGTTGAACATAAGCTGCTTTCCATGGTTCAGGACCAATGGCTCGCAAAAAAGTAGCTGTATGCGAGGTACCGGCCCCCACTTCGAGATCGATGGGTTGCAACAGCGCACAACCCTGTTGGTCCCAATAATCTTGAAGTTTGAGAATAATTTGTTGAAACGTTAGCATGCGACATAATGATTTTTTAGATAAGACCTTGATTTTACTCGGCAAACCAAGGACTTGTTAAAAAATCAGTTCGGTCGCGTTCTCCGCCAATAGCCAATCCCCAGGGCAAAAAGTACCCAGATCAAAATCGGCCAATTGCCCCAGATCACATAAGGCGTCCGTCCTTCGAAGGCTTGCACTCGAATATCAAGTTCGCCCTGCACAAATTGCGGAAGGCTTGCTATGACTCGTCCGCGCTCATCAATCACCGCAGTGATCCCGGTATTCGTGGCGCGTAAACTGGGTAAGCCAGTTTCTAGAGAGCGCAATTGGGAGAGACGTAATTGCTGCATGGGGGCTTGCGATTGGCCAAACCAAGCCAAGTTTGTAACGTTCACTAAAAGATTAACTGGTTCTCTACTATTACGAATTCGGGTGGCGATTTCGTTGCCAAAAATATCTTCGTAGCAAATTGAGATGGCCGCATAAAGTGGACGATCTGGATTGGAGCGGGGGCGAATTGAAAATGGTGCTTGATCAATCGATCCTCTGGCAAAGTCACTCATCGGTACTTTAAATGCATCCACAAACCACTGAAAACCAGGAGGAATAAATTCGCCAAACGGAACCAAGTGATGTTTATCGTAGTGGTAGATAGGCTGTTGCTTAGAAAAGCCACTGACCCGATTGGAATACTGAACCGCAGTGTCGCCTTTGGCAATTTTGCCAATTAAGCCGAGCAATACATGACTATCGGTTTCATTTACAAACGCTTGAATACGTTCCATCGATTGATCGGGAATGTCTGGTTCGGGCCAAGGAAACGCGGTCTCAGGGACAATGATCAAATCGGCTGGGGCTTTAATAATTTGATCCCGATAAAAATGGATTTGTTTTAGGATTTCAGCGGGATTAAATTTGAGGCTTTGTTCAAAGTTGCCCTGAATCAGTCGCACCGTAATGGGTGAGTCTTTGGGGCTAGTGAACGACCAAATTCCCAAAACCTGGACAATTGCAACCACCCCCAATACAACAGCGATACTTTTGAGCCGGGGCTGACTCAATTGCAAGGCGGCCCAGATAAATAAAAAGGTACAAGCTAGGCCACCCAAGTAGGGTGCGATATTTGCAAATGGACCATTCACTTGCGACTCGGCAAACCCCATCCATGGAAAGCCAGTAAAAATCTGACCTCGTAAATATTCAGTTAGTACCCACGCTGCAGGGATCGCGAGGGATCGCCACGCAGAATGAGTGACTTGCTTTGCAATCAGATTGGCCAATCCAAAGTAGACCGCCATTAGACTGGCTAGGGCAAGAACAGCAAGGCTTGATAACCATATCGCCATGCCACCGACATCGTGCAGACTAATAAAAATCCACCAAAGAGCGATTACAAAATAACCAAGACCGAGTAAGAATCCATCCCGAAATGCCTGACTAGATTTGGTCTCGCTGCCCCTGTTAAGTATGTATAAAGTGTAAGCAAATAAGACTATTTGAATATAGCCACTAAAGGGAAGCTCACTCGCGACCGCTAAGAGAACCCCTAAAAAAACTAGTAAGGCGCTATAAATAATGGGGTTGGCCTGAAGACGACTACTTTGCAATTAAGAATCGGTGGCAGAGACGTTGGGGCTTGCAATGCGGCGCATTAGAAGAATATGGACCTGACGGGGATCGGCACGTTGGACCTCGAATTCAAAACCATCAATCCGAACCCGCTCGCCAAATTTTGGCACCCGACCTAAATGTTGAATGACCAGCCCAGCAACGGTTTCCACATCTTCTGCCGAAAAATCCGTCTTTAGCTCTTCATTAAGCTGCTCAAGCTCAGTCATGCCCTTAATACGATAGTCACCATTTTTTAAGACGGTGATATTGTCAGCATCCTCATCGATGTCATGCTCATCTTCAATGTCACCAACAATTTGTTCGATGACATCTTCAATCGTAATCATTCCAGCCACGCCACTGTATTCGTCAACCACAATGGCTAAATGATTGCGGTTATTACGAAAGTCTTTGAGGAGAACACTTAAACGTTTTGACTCTGGAATAAAAACAGCCGGCCGTAGCCAGTCTCGAATCTGAAAATCTTTTTCGGTGAAATGGCGCAAAAGATCTTTGGCTAGCAGAATACCGATCACTTGATCTCGACTGCCTTCATAGACTGGGAAGCGCGAGTGGCCAGTTTTGACCACATCCGCAATGATTTGCGACAAGGGAGCATTGATGTCAATCCAGTCAATTTGGGCGCGAGGCAGCAATATATCGCGAGCAGATAATTCGCCAACCTGAAAAACGCCCTCGATCATCGAAAGCGCATCGGCATCCATGAGCCCATCGGCTTGGGCTTCACGAAGAGTCTCAATCAACTCTCTGCGCTGCGCTTTGGGATCGGAAGACTGGTCCGAAAAAAACGCGCTTAGACGATCAATCAGGCTATTTGACATAAATTAGTAGACAGCATAAAACATTTTGATGACAGTCCGACAAACGAATCTTTTTAGTAAGGGTTTGCAAAGCCAAGCGATTGCAATATCTTGATCTCTAAGGCTTCCATTTTTTTAGCATCTTTTGGCTTTAAATGGTCATAGCCTTTGGCATGCAGGCAGCCATGAATTAAAAGATGGGCGAGGTGAGCTACGAGGGGCTTTTGTTGTTCTTTGGCTTCTTTGCGCAGAATTGGTAAACATAAAACAATGTCTGCTTCAATCGATTTTCCCTGTGTTGGATAGGAAAAAGTGAGCACATTGGTAGGCTTATCAAAGCTGCGAAAAAATAGGTTGAGATCGTGAGCCTCGGCTTTGTTCACAAACCGAATCGTGAGGATTGCTTTACTTTGAAAACAGGCTCCAGCCCATTTACGAATTTGCGCCAAACTCGCTATCCTCAAAACTTGGCTTTGGAGGCCCTGGGTAGCAAACTGAAGATCAAGATTGAGGGTTTGGCTCATGAATCAATTAGACCGAAGAATGAACAATTTCACCGCGTAGGGTGTGCTTTAGAACTTCACTAACTTTAACGTCAAGCATCTGTCCATTCCAATGATCGATAGTGCTTTGATCAGAATCACCCTCTGGAATGATGATGTTGACTACACGATTATTCTCAGTACGCCCAAGCAGATGGGCGTTATCACGGGTTAAGCCTTCAATCAAGACCCGCTCATGGTTACCTAGCATTGCTTGGCTGACCCTCAGCGCTTGAGAATCAATTTGAGCGATCAAACGCTGCAAGCGCTTTAACTTGATTTCATAGGGCGTGTCGTCCTCTAGATTGGCTGCGGGAGTGCCAGGCCGAGGACTAAAGATGAATGAGTAGCTGTTATCAAACTGCAGTTCGGTCACCATATCCATCAGCTTCTCAAAGTCAGCCTCGGTTTCCCCGGGAAAGCCAACAATGAAATCACTCGAGAGCGAGAGCTTGGGGCGAACCAAACGCATTTTACGAATAATGCTTTTGAACTCCAAGCTCGTATAGCCACGCTTCATGGCCGACAAAATTTTGTCCGATGCGTGTTGCACGGGAAGGTGTAAATGACTGACTAACTGCGGGACTCGGTCATACACATCAATTAGGCGCTGGGTAAATTCTTTTGGGTGGCTGGTGGTAAACCGAATGCGTTCTAACCCCGGTATCTCTGACATGTATTCAAGGAGCAGTGCAAAATCAGCAATCTCTGATGTTTGGCCCATGAGCCCGCGATAGGCATTGACGTTTTGCCCCAATAGAGTGATCTCCTTCACACCCTGCTCGGTTAGGCCCACAATTTCAGTGAGTACATCCTCAAAGGGACGAGACACCTCTTCACCGCGTGTATACGGCACCACGCAGTAGCTGCAGTACTTCGAGCAACCTTCCATGATGGAGACAAAGGCCGAGCCTTTGGTCTGACGTGAGCGGGGCAGATGATCAAACTTCTCAATCTCAGGAAACGAGATATCCACTTGCGATTGACCGGTGGCGAGTCGCTGGTCAATCAGTTTTGGTAAGCGGTGCAGGGTTTGTGGGCCAAAGACAAAATCCACATGCGGTGCTCGATTAATAATCTGTTTGCCTTCTTGGCTGGCAACACAGCCGCCCACACCAATTAAAAGACCGGGCTTTAGCTGCTTTAGCTCCCGTAGGCGCCCTAGGTCTGAGAACACCTTCTCTTGGGCTTTTTCTCGGATGGAACAGGTATTGAGCAAGATGACATCAGCATCTTCAATTTGATCCGTTTGGTCCATGCCTTGGGCTGAATGAAGGACGTCGGCCATTTTGTCCGAATCATACTCATTCATTTGGCAGCCAAATGTCTTGATATAAAGCTTTTTCATACGCCGATCTCAGGTTTATAACTGGGGGCAAGGCTCCTATTGTAGGCGATTCTCAAGTGTGTTCGGGCACTTGAAATCGCTCAAAGTGCCCCAATATGAAAAGCAATCAAAAATTGAACAAAAAGGACATTTACCGATGAGTACCGTAAAAGAAACCCTTGGCTTTCAGGCTGAAGTAAAACAACTTTTGCAGCTAATGATCCATTCCTTGTATTCCAACAAGGAAATCTTTTTGCGAGAGCTCATTTCAAACGCTTCGGATGCCGCTGATAAGTTGCGGTTTGAGGCGATGACCCATCCTGACTGGTATGAGTCTGATCCAGAGTTAAAGATCAAAATCAGCTTCAATAAAGAAGCCAGAACCATCACCATCAGTGATAACGGAATTGGGATGAGCCGGGATGAGGTAATCGCCAATCTCGGAACCATTGCCCGTTCAGGCACGAAAGAGTTCTTTACAAAACTCTCGGGTGATCAGCAAAAGGACGCCGCTCTGATTGGTCAGTTTGGTGTTGGCTTCTATTCAGCATTTATTGTGGCTGACAACATCATCGTGGAAACACGACGTGCTGGTTTGCCTGCATCCGAAGGTGTGCGTTGGGAATCCCAGGGTGCTGGTGAGTTCACCATTGAAACCATCAATCGTCCTGAGCGCGGTACCTCGATCACCTTGCACTTGCGCGAGGGCGAAGATGAGTTACTCTCTTCTTGGAAATTGAAATCCATTATTCGCAAGTATTCGGATCACATTTCTTTACCCATTCAGATGCACAAGGAGGAGTGGGACGAAGAAAAGAAGGAGCAGGTCACAAAAGATGAGTTTGAGACCATCAATCAAGCGACCGCTTTATGGGCTAGACCTAAGTCAGAAATTACAGACGAGCAATACAAGGAGTTCTACAAACATATTTCCCATGACTTTGAAGACCCGCTAACGTATTCGCATAATCGCGTTGAGGGGCGCAGTGAGTTCACCCAGCTCTTGTTTATTCCCAAGAAGGCCAATTTTGATCTATGGGATCGCAACAAGCGTAATGGCATCAAGCTCTATGTCAAACGCGTCTTCATCATGGACGATGCCGAACAGTTAATGCCCATGTACCTTCGTTTTGTCACGGGCGTGATTGATTCTGCAGATTTACCACTCAATGTCTCTCGTGAGATCCTACAAGAGTCGCGCGATGTCAAAAGCATCCGTGAGAGCTCAACCAAGCGAGTTTTAACGATGCTCGAGGAGTTGGCAAATAGTGAGGACGCTGCCAAAAAAGAGCAGTATGCCCAGTTTTGGCAAGAATTTGGTCAAGTCCTCAAAGAGGGGATCGGAGAAGATGTCGGTAATCAAGAGCGAATTACAAAATTAGCGCGCTTTGCTAGCACCCACAGTGATTCTGCCGAGCAAACGGTTGCGCTTGCCGATTACCTTAGTCGGATGAAAGAAGGGCAAGACAAGATTTACTACGTCACCGGTGAATCCTATACCGCTGCCAAGAACAGCCCTCACTTAGAGATCTTTAAGAAAAAGGGTGTTGAGGTTCTGCTGTTATCCGATCGAGTCGATGAGTGGATGTTGTCCTATTTCCATGAGTTTGACGGTAAGGCCTTAGTATCCGTTGCAAAAGGTGGCCTTGATCTAGGCGCCTTGGCCGATGAGGCCGAGAAAAAAGAGCAAAAAGAGACTGAAGAGCAGTACAAGGATTTGATCGAGCGCATGAAAAAATCCCTTGATGGCAAAGTGAAGGACGTACGCGTTACATTGCGCTTGACCGATTCGCCAGCGTGCTTGGTTGCTGATGAGCATGAGCTCTCCGCCAATCTCTTGCGGATGCTCAAGGCCGCAGGCCAGCAGGCCCCGGATAGCAAACCGATTTTAGAAATTAATCCGCAGCACCCCTTAGTTCTCAAACTAAAATATGAGGATAAGCAATTTGATGATTGGGCAACCATTTTGTTTGATCAAGCATTGCTTGCAGAAGGGGGTCAGTTACAGGATCCTGCTGGATTTGTAAAACGCATTAATCAAATGCTATTGGCATAAAGGATTGGGTATGAGAGCGGTGGTATCTCGATTTGGTAATGGTAATTTTCAGCAGACCTTAGAGGTAGGCAATGATCATTTTGTCTCGGATGTTGATCAAGACAAGGGTGGTAATGCCTCGGGCCCATCGCCGCATGAATATTTAGGGGCTGCCCTAGCTGCCTGCACAGGCATGACTCTCAAAATGTATGCCAAGAGAAAATCGTGGGATCTACAAGATGCGATTGTGACGGTGGATATCGAGCGCGAGAACGACATCGAGAAATTTAAGCGCACCATCAAACTGGTGGGCGTAATTGATTCAGAACAGCGCGATCGTTTATTTGAAATCGCGGACAAGTGCCCGGTTCACAAGGCACTTGCCGGCAAAATAGAAATCGATACCCTGTTACTTTGAGCCTGATGATGAGCTATTGGTGTTGGTAGAGCTTGCTTTACCAGCCTGATAGCCTTTGTTGTATTGGGCTTGCTTGTCTTTCTCATACAGGTCATACACATAGCCAGAAGCTGCACCAACTGCAGCACCGCCAACCGCACCCCAGATTGGGTTGCTATGGAAAATCGCCGCACCAACCGCACCTGCAGTTGCGCCAATTGCGCCACCCGATAAGGTGCGCTGTTGGGTAGTGTCCATATTTGAGCAACCTGTAATCAACAATGCGGAACCGAGAATGATGGGTAATGATTTTTTCATGATCAAGTTCTCCTAAATGAAATGATTATTTGCCACAAGGAAAGCGACCAGCAAGGTAACGCAATGCGCTATCGGCTGCAGGTGTATTAGCATATTGCTGATTTTGCTTTGCCCAATTGACGTAATCGGCAATCACTGCATCAATCGGGGGTGCCGGTTGCTTTAGGCAGATAAACGGTTTGGCATTCGTTGGATGGCGGGTTACGAGGTAGGTATCGTAAATCGCAGTTGAGTAGCCAACACAAAAGGATCGAAATTCTGAGCTAGCAGGAAGCTGACAGTACTTCACGAGCTCTTGGGTACTTAAGGCTTTGTTTTCAGCCATGGCTGGGGTGCTTAAAAAAGATACACCTAATCCAAGCAATAGAAACAGTTTTTTCATTGCTAGTCCCTTAAAAAACATAATTTGCACCGTAATAGTGCAACATTGCGATCATATTGCCCCACTTCAAAACATAATACCGAAAATTCACTTACAAAAATAGGGGTATTAATGGATGCGATGAAATCTGGGGCCGATGTCCTTTTCATTTTGATGGGCGCAATTATGGTTTTGGCAATGCATGCGGGGTTTGCTTTTTTGGAACTTGGAACTGTGCGTAAGAAAAATCAAGTCAATGCACTGATCAAAATCCTTATTGATTTTTCGATCTCCACCATTGCTTATTTTTTTATTGGCTACAGCATTGCTTACGGAGTCAACTTTTTTTCAAGTGCAGAGTTACTCTCTCAAAAAAATGGCTTTGAGCTTGTAAAGTTTTTCTTCTTATTAACTTTTGCCGCAGCGATTCCAGCAATTATTTCTGGCGGCATTGCCGAGCGTGCCAAGTTTAATCCGCAATTGATTGCTACCTTTGTGATTGTTGGTTTTATATATCCTTTCTTTGAGGGCATTGTTTGGAACCAACATTATGGAATACAAGGTTGGATTAAAAATCTCACAGGTGATGAGTTTCATGATTTTGCCGGCTCGATTGTGGTTCATGCAGTTGGTGGTTGGCTCGCTTTACCAGCAGTCATTTTGCTGGGTGCTCGACGTGGGCGATATTCTAAGGAAGGTCAAATTGCAGCGCATCCACCTTCAAGCATCCCATTTTTAGCTCTTGGGGCATGGATTTTGACAGTGGGATGGTTTGGGTTTAACGTCATGAGCGCACAGACGATTGATAAGGTCAGTGGTTTAGTTGCTCTTAATTCTCTAATGGCTATGGTTGGTGGAACCATTGCAGCGTGGTTTGTAGGGCGCAATGATCCAGGGTTCTCTTATAACGGGCCTTTAGCTGGTTTAGTGGCAGTGTGTGCTGGCTCCGATTTGATGCATCCTCTAGGGGCACTTATCGTGGGATTAGTTGCGGGCGCTTTATTTGTCTATATGTTTACCAAAGTACAGAATCGTTGGAAGATCGACGACGTGCTTGGTGTTTGGCCATTACACGGCTTATGCGGTTTGTGGGGCGGT
The DNA here is from genome assembly GCF_003065385.1 of Polynucleobacter acidiphobus. NCBI lineage: Bacteria > Pseudomonadati > Pseudomonadota > Betaproteobacteria > Burkholderiales > Burkholderiaceae > Polynucleobacter > Polynucleobacter acidiphobus. The sequence goes on along the minus strand of NZ_CP023277.1, from coordinate 1,651,970 downwards.
ATCGCTGCAGGTATATTTGGTCTCACAGCCTTAGGTGGACTTGGCGGAGTCAATGTTATTGCTCAGTTAATCGGTAGCTTATTAGGGGTAGCGGTTGCTCTAATCGGCGGTTTTATAGTTTATGGAATTCTTAAAGCATCGGTTGGGATTCGAATGTCTCAAGAGGATGAATTTGATGGGGCCGATCTTAGTATTCATAAAATTTCCGCCACTCCAGATCGGGAGTCAAGCTGGTAATTTAGCCTCACTATAATGAAAGCATGGCGATATATGAATTGGATGGCATTTCCCCTGAATTAGGTGATGGCGCTTGGGTGGCGGACTCTGCCGAAGTCATTGGCCGAGTTCATCTTGGAAAAAACGCTAATGTCTGGCCGCGCGTGGTGATCCGGGGCGATAACGAGCCGATTCGGATTGGAGCTGGCACGAATATCCAAGATTCTGCAGTTTTACACTCTGACTATGGCTGGCCGCTCACCTTGGGTGAGAACGTATCGATTGGTCACCAGGCCATGGTGCATGGGTGCACGATTGGTGATGGCAGTCTAATCGGAATTAATGCTATCGTCCTTAATGGCGCCAAGATTGGTAAAAATTGCTTAGTCGGTGCTGGTGCTTTAGTGACAGAAGGAAAAGAATTTCCAGACGGTTCCTTAATCATTGGATCGCCAGCGAAAGCGGTCAAATCGCTAAGTCCAGAGCAAATTGCTGAGATGAATCGCATCTCCTCGCACTACGTCGAGAACGCCGCCCGCTACCGCAAAACCCTCAAGAAAATTTCCTAGGCTTTCATTGCTGCACGTTCTTAACGTCATTATTCCGATCTTTGCCTTGATCTTGGCAGGATATATTTGTGGGAAGACAGGTAAGTTAAGTCCCAACGCATCGACCGAAATTAATCGCTTTGTGGTGTGGCTCGCGCTGCCAGCCCAAATGTTTGACTTCACTGCGCACAGTAATTGGCAGGAACTTTGGCAACCAGGATTCATCATCGCATTTAGCTCGGGTGCGATCTTGGTCTATTTGGCCCTCTTAATTTATTACCGGATTCAGACCAAAGATTGGACCGTGGCTAGTTTTCAAAGCTTGAGTGGCTCGTATGCGAACACTGGGTATATGGGCATCCCGCTATTACTGCTCGCTTTTGGTGAAAGTGGCCTTGGGCCTGCCGTGATTGCGACCTTGATTGTGGTGTGTGCACTCTTTGCGGTGGCGATCATCTTTATTGAGCTCGGGGTACACGCCAAAAAGCCGTTTGGTGAAATTATTCAAACGGTTGCTAAATCCTTGGCCACTAATCCTCTATTGGTAGCGCCATTTTGTGGGGCGCTTTGGGCGACCACCGGTCTAGAACTCTACGCGCCACTGCGTCAGTTTGTCAGTTTTTTGGGGGCCGCAGCCAGTCCTTGTGCCTTAGTATCGATTGGATTATTTTTAGTCCAAAAAACTGCCGCACCCGCAAAGACCACTTGGAGCTTGGTGTTTGTAAAACTGATTTTGCAACCATTCGTCGTTTGGGTGGTAGCGGATCCGATCTTGGGATTACCGACGTTCTGGGTTTATGCCGCCGTATTGGTGAGTGCTTTGCCAACGGGTACAGGCCCATTCATGCTGGCTCAGTATTACCGAGCTGATGGCTCTCTGATCTCACGAGTCGTACTCATTACCACCCTAGGTTCTTTATTTACGCTATCGATCCTCGTATGGTGGATGACGCCTAGCTAGGCTCTGGATTTTTTCCTTCCGCATCCACTTGATGTTCCCAAGAGGCATTCACAAATGCAGGGAGTTGCATGCAGTTGTGCGTAATCCGATTTAAGGTTGGATAGCTAGCAAAATTGATCTTGGCATCGTATGCATTAAATACTTGCGGAACTAAAAATGCATCGGCCATGCCTGGCTGATCGCCATAGCAGAATTGGCCAACGCGCGCGTCATTCGAGAGACGTTTTTCTAGACTCACGAGTCCCTTTTCAAGCCAATGGTTGTACCAACCAATACGCGCTTCATTACTAATCCCAAGTTTTCCAACCAGATAACGCAGAACCCGAAGATTATTCAGCGGGTGAATATCAGCGGCGATATCCTGCGCCAAACCTCGCACCCAGGCTCGATCTTCGACCTTAGTGGGTAACAAAGTTGGAGTGGGGTACTTTTCTTCGAGAAATTCAATGATGGCAGCCGATTGATGCAAGGCAATGCCCGCATCGATATACAGTGGTACCAAGCCATTCGGGTTGAGGGATTGATAAGATTCCTGGAGCTGCTCACCACCGCCCTTACGAAGGTGGACTGGAATCACCTCGTATTCAATCCCTTTCAAATTCAGTGCAATTCGCACTCGAAAGGCAGCAGAGCTACGCCAGAAGCTATATAGAGTTGGTTTCATAAATTTAATCATAGACGATTAATTTGCTATGCTTGTCTCTGTAATGACAACTCTGAAATCAACGCTCCAAAAGCGAACCATTTTCTTCAAAACTGAAAGCGGTGCGCCTGAACGAGAGCTTTGTACCGATTGCGGCATTTCTAGATCTTCAGATCCCAAGCGTTGTGGCCGTGCCTGTCAGTTTATTGATCCTCAATATGAATCCCTTGAGCAAGAGATACATGGAAAATCTCGAGCATTCAGCGGCGATCAACTCTTCTTTGGGGTTTATCGCAAGATGTACCGGGCAAGTATGCGAGAGCCACTCGAGGGTGCTCAGTGGACCGGAATTACCACCTCGATTGCCAGCCAACTTCTCAATAACAATTTAGTAGATGCCGTATTAACGATGGCACCAGATCCAGATGATCGTTGGCGACCCATGCCTGTCCTGATCACCGATCCTCAAGAGCTTCATCAAGCACGGGGTATGCGGATGGGCTACGCCCCGCTTCTGGCTCTTCTGGATATAGCAAAAGAGAGAAATTACCAACGGCTTGGAGTGATTGGTATTCCTTGCCAGGTTTATGCATTGCGTGCTTTAGAAAAAGAGCTCAATTTAAAAAAACTTTATGTGATTGGTACACCCTGTTCAGACAACACCAGTACAGAGAACTTCCATGAGTTTTTACAACTGATTGATGAGAGCCCAGAAGACATTACCTATTTAGAGTTCAGGGCCGACTACCATGTGGAGTTGCGATATCAAGATGGACGAAATAAAACAATTCCATTTCTGATGCTGCCATTATCTAAACTCAGACCCGATTTTTTCCCACTAACATGCAGAACCTGCGTGGATTACACCAATGCGCTTTCTGATATCACGGTTGGCTACATGGGTGGCTCCGGGGAGCAATGGTTAATTGTGCGTAATCAGCAGGGAGAAGAGTTACTCAATCTGTTGGGTAATCAAATAAAACTTACTGAACCAGAAAGTGCTGGTAATCGCGCAAGCCCTGTCAGAGGGTTTATGAAAAACGTTGAGTTAGCTGCTGGTGGTTTACCACTGCGTCAGATGCCTAATTGGTTAAGACCGATCGTCGGGTGGCTCATGCCTAAGATTGGTCCCAGGGGATTAGAGTTTGCAAGAGCACGGGTTGAGATGAAAGCGATTGAAACGGTATTACACCTGCGCAGAGAGCTACCAAAGAAGATGAAAAACATGGTGCCTAATCATGTCTGGCAGCTGGTCAAACCTTACGGGCTAGTTGCAAATACCAGTGAAATCAAAGATGAAGTGAAGAATACAACTAAAGAGAAATAACAAATAGAGCAATGATTAAAAGATTAAGGATGCCAAAAATAATGAAGACGGGTTTGTAAATATATTTGCGCTTAACCGCTTCATCGCGCTCTCGTTGTATTTTTGGATCCATAACAAGCTATTTTTTTGGTTTGGCTGAGAAAGAACCAAATAAAATTAAGACGGCAATCACAATACCAATGAGGTCTTTATCCCGAATGTACATGTAAAAGCCTAAACCAAGAGCAATAAACCCAAAGATCATCCACCACGTTCTAGAAATCATCGATATACCTTACCAATAAACGATCCAAAAACAAAGCCCCCAGACAAGCTGAGGGCAGAATTTGGTGGCGAATCAGGGATTTGAACCCCGGACCTGCGGATTATGATTCCGTCGCTCTAACCAGCTGAGCTAATTCGCCGAACTGAGAATTATAAGGTAAAAGGCTTCAAGAGCCAGCCAAGCTCAAACTGGGGAATATCTCATCCGTGAGGTTATGGAATTTGTCGTTTAAAACGACATTACTCGATCAAACTATCTCTACCCATTTTTTTCTTTACAACATTGATTCCATATTTGATCAGAGTAATGATCAATACTGAACCCACGATGTCCCCAAACAGCATAATTAGAAAATGATCAAAACTACCGGATTCAAGATTTCTAACTTCAAACCATAGTTGATGTAAGCCTGAACTGAGTAAAGAGAATACAAATATTATTGCGACTAACTGTGATAGTGAAATATTACTGAGATCAGAATGCACTCTCAAATTATGTATCACAAAGTGGCGACTTAAAAGCGGCGCTACACCACAAATGGCAGCAATGCCTAAGATTGAAATGAGATCGTATTCAGAAAAGCTTATGAAGTTGATAATCAATGATGCCACTGCAAGTCCAACTGCACCCGAATAATCAAAAATCAGAGCTATAAAAATTCGCAAGCCCGCAGGTAAAAAAATCCAACTAACTCCTTGCGCAACCTCAAATGGTGCCAACACAAATAGATTGAAATAAAAAAACGCGATGTATAAAGCTGCGCTTAGTAGTATTTCAAAAAAAAGATGATTAAGGAATTTAGAACGCGGCATTAGCTAATTATAAAATTTATTAACACTTTGCATACAAATTTTTTCCGCTTTGTGATATAAAATCTTTGTATGAAAGCCATTAAACCCACAGCCTACGCCCGTTTTTTAAACGCTTTAGATTCACTGGACCGTATTAAGCCAGGCAGTCAATTAGACTCACTCGAGCAACAAATCTTAGATTACGTATATAGGGCTTCAGTCAATCAAAAGCAACTGTTAGTTGGTGATGTTATCCATTTAGAGCAATTTGGCTCACAGGCTACCTTACACGCTCGTCTTAAGAATTTAGTTGGCAAAGGATATATTGAGCTGGTTGAGGATAGGGTTGATGGTCGCAAAAAGTCGGTGCAGATAACAAAAAAAGCGGAAGCGCATTATCAATATCTCTCTGAATGTATGAATAAGGCGTTGAAACCTTAACTTTTTTTAGCTCCATATTAATTTTTAAGTAGCCATCAGTTTATTTGCTTGTGCTAATGACTGCTGCGCACGTGCGATGCGCTGTCGCTTACGTTCTATTTGCAGCGCACGATTGACACTGTCTTTTTGCTGTTGCAATGACCGAATCCGTGCTTGTGCGGGCGTCTGCGGTTTCGTTGGAGCGACGGAATGATGATTGGCAATCTCAAAAAAGCGCATACAACTATTTAAGCCGTATGCGTCTATCTCTATCCACAGTGTCGTTTTAACACGACGCACGTATTAGGATTTACGAAAGCCACTGCGCAAATGATTACCCGCATTCTCAATCTGCGTATCCAATTCACCCGCTTCCACCGCTTGCTTTACTGTCTCTAATGCTTTAATCAGTGCTTGTGCATTCTCCACTTCAATACTGTGTTTGCCCTTCGCTAACTCAATCACTTGAGTGCCGTAGCGAATACTCACACAGACCTTACCCGCCTCATTTCTAAACCACCACTCGCGTATGCGTTTATTCACTTCCACACTCTTACGCAGTCCCGTTTCCGTATCTTTAATACTGCGAAATTTCTTTACCGTAAATGCAGTGCCTTCAATTTGACTTTTAGCGAGTTGGATTTGTTCCCACAATTTAGCAATCAATTTATTGCGCCGAATGACCACTGCGCTTAAATGCGCGGGTTTTTTAGCGGCAGACAGTTTTAATGGTAATCCCCCCATTTTTAACCGAACCCAGAAGTAGGATTCATTAAGCAACCATGGCTAGTCGCTGTTTCGGGGTAATACCGCCCAATGCCATATTTGGACGTTGATGGTTATATTTATACATCCACTCTGTTGCAAACTCTTGAACTTCATCTACGCTTTGCCAATAATGCTGCGATAGCCATTCATACCTCACGGTGCGATTAAAGCGCTCGACATACGCATTTTGCTGTGGTTTACCGGGTTGGATATGGGTAATATGGATCTGATGTTTGGCTGCCCATTCCATCAGTCTGCCGCTCACCAGTTCTGGCCCGTTGTCCGCTCGTATAACGGCAGGCTTACCGCGCCAAGCAATGATCTGATCTAAAGCGCGGATTACGCGCTCGGATGGCAGCGAGAAGTCCACCTCAATGCCCAAAGCTTCCCGGTTAAAGTCGTCAATCACGTTAAAGAGGCGGATGGATCTGCCATCTTGTAACTGGTCATGCATAAAATCCATCGACCACACCTGGTTGATACCGAGCGGCACCACCAAGGCATCGGGCTTATCCCGTACCAAACGCTTGCGGGGTTTGATGCGCAGGTTCAGTTCTAACTCCCGGTAAATCCGGTAAATGCGTTTGTGGTTCCATTTGAAGTTCTTGACATTGCGAAGGTGCAAATAGCACAGCCCAAAGCCCCAGCTGCGGTTGTTATCCGTCAATCGGATCAGCCAGTTGGCAATCTGCTCGTTCTCGGCATTACTCTTGGCCTCATAGCGATAGCAAGACTCGCTAACCCTAAAAGCTTCGCAAGCCAAACGAATGGGGATTGCTTTATCTCTGACTGCCCGCTGGGCCATCTCACGTCTGTGAGATGGCCTCACCACTTTTTTGCGAGGGCTTCGGTCACGATCTCCGCCTTAAGCTTCTCTTCGATATACATCTTCTTTAAGCGGGCGTTCTCTGCTTCAAGCTCCTTCATGCGAGCCATCATCGAGGTATCCATGCCGCCATACTTGGCGCGCCACTTGTAAAAGGTGGCAGAGCTAATGCCGAGCTCTCGGCAAACATCAGGAACACCCAAGCCAGCATCAACCCGTTTAAGGGCATCCATGATTTGGCTATCGGTAAATTTAGAACGCTTCATGCAGAACTCCTCTATTAGAGAAAATTCTACCTCTGAGGACGGTTAACCTGT